>NZ_JBHYKG010000036.1:0-40648 GCF_042741245.1 Kitasatospora sp. NPDC058965 | reverse complement strand
GGTGCGACGGGCGCGACGGTCAGCCGCGCGCACCGGCACCGGTCCGGCGGCGGCGCAGCACGGCGAACCCGAGGCCGGCCGCGCCCGCGGCAGCCAGGCCGGATCCGGCCAGCAGGGTCCCGGTGGACCGGCCGGTCGCACCCTCACCGGTCTGCGCGCCGCCCTTCGGCACCGCCCGCACCTGGGCCCCCGGGCCGCTGGCCGGCGTCGGCACGGGCGCCCCGCTCGGCCGGGCGCTCGGGAGACCGGTCGGCAGCGGCACCGGAATCGGCGGCCGGGACACCGCCGGGGCGGGCGTACGGGCCGGAACCGGGGCGGACGCGCTCGGCTGCGCCGGCGTCCCGTCGGCGAACGCCGCCGACGCGGAGCCCGCCAGCGCGACCGCGACCCCGAGCGAGACCAACGACAGCCGCACCGTGCGCCGCACGGCACCGGAACCTGACGCGATGACACCTGACATGCGAAGACCTCCGTGGATCCGCCGCCCCGCTCACCTCGACCGGGGTCGGCGCAGCCCACGCTAGGAACGCCGCCGCGCGGTCACCGCTCAGCCGCGTAACACCTGTCGGCTGACTGTGTAACAGTCCGCCGCCTGCCGTTACCCGGTCGCCCTGGTTGCGCGCAGCGGCCGTCCACCGTCCCGTCAGGGACGCCGCGGCGGCCAGGGGTACCCCAGCTCCTGGGCCAGGGCGCCGTTGCCGCCGCAGAACGTCGCGTACTGCCTCGGGTCCTCCTCGGCCAGGCGGCGCAGGACCGAGGCCGCCTGCTCCTGGGGCGGTCGACCGTCGTCCGGCACCTCCCACCAGAACTGCAGCCCGTCGCTGAGCAGGCGCTGGTCGTCGGGCAGCAGCCCCGGCAGGTGCCAGAAGGTCACCACGACCGTGTCCGGATCCTCGTGACCGCTGGTCACCCAGCCCGCTCGCGCCTCCCAACGCAGCAGCACCTCCGGCCGCTCGGCCAGCCCCGCCCTGATCAGGCGGGCCGTGGTCCGGGCGGGCCAGGACCAGGAGCGGTCGGCAGTGACCCGGTCGAGTTCGGCGTCGTAGGCGGCGGCGTCGAACCGGTACGCGGGCAACTCGTCCCCGGTGGCGGGCCGGTGCGGGTGACGGGCGGGCCGGCGCCAGTTGTCCCACACCACCTCGTCGCCCTCGCGCCGGATGGTCACGTGGAGCGCACCGCAGCACCCCTCGGTGCAGTAGGCCTCCGCGAGCTGTACCTCCCGCGGCTCCGGCTCCGCCCGCAGCAGGCCCTGGTCCAGCAGGTACTCGGGGGCGTTGGCGGGGCCGAGCCCGAAGGCCTCCGGCACCAGCGGACGCCCGTCGAGCAGGATCCGGACCTCCACGGGCTCCCGGTCCACGGGCTCGCCCACCACCACCTCGAAGCGCAACCGCTGTGCACTGCGCGGCAGTTCGAAGGGCCGTCGGCCGGTCCGCCGGATCCAGCCGGCCCACCGCCGCCGGTCCGGGTCCGGGCTGTCGACGCCCGCCTCGACGGCAGCCACCCAGCGGGATTCGGCGAGCAGCGTGCCGAGCCGCTCCAGCAGTGCCTCGCGCTCCCCGGGAGCCCAGTCCAGCAGCACCCCGCTCCCACTGCCGAGGTCGAGGGCGAGCGCGAGCAGGGTGGCGTGGTGGGCGAGGGAGGCGGGCAGCAGCGCGGCCCGGGTGACGACGCGGTCGTAGAGGGCGCAGGCGTCCGGGTACGCGATCGGATCGGCGCGGTAGTCGCGGGTGCAGCCCATCCGGACCAGCAGACGGGCGGCCCGGGCGAGGAGCTCGGCGTCGTCCGGGTACCGGTCCAGCAGTTCGGGCAGCCGGGCGGCCGCCGCGATCCGCTGCGCGGTCTCGCTGCCGACGAGGCGCGGCGTGACCGCGAGGGCGAGCACCTGCGCCCGCACCGCGGCCGGCCCGTCGAACCGCACCGCCCAGACCAGCGGCCCCAACTCCGGCTGGTGGCGGGTCGCGGCAAGCCACGTGGCAGAAGCCCCGGCATGGTCGATCCGGTCGAGGGCCGCCACGGCGAGGCCGGAGAACTGGGAGAACACACCGAAGATGGCGATCGACGTACGGTCCCCCCACTCGCCGACCCGCCCGAGCAGGGCCAGGCCGACGCCGACAGCGGTCACCGTGGTCCCGATCCGGATCAGTTGCCGGGCGAGCGCACGCGCGTGCGCGTGCTCCGCCTCGGGCAACGGCAGCGCCTGAACAGCGGACCGGATCACCCAGAGCTGCCGATTGGGCAGGGCGAGGGCGGCGAGCCGCCGGTGGAGGGTGGCCGCGTCGGCCGGCAGCGGCGTCAGCGCACTCCGGACGGCAGCCACGGCGGCGTCCCGGCCGAGCACCGGTTCATCGGGTGCCGTCGCCCCGCCGGTGCGGGACGGCTCGGGAAAGCGATAGCCACGTGCGGGCGGCAGCCGCTCCGGCGACTGGCGCAACAGGCGACGTGCCTGGAAGTAGATGGTGGGCGAGCCGGTGAGCGCCGCGCGCTCGTCCTGGGCGCTCACCGGGCGGAGTTGGACTCGATTCCGTAGGTCATGCCCGCATCGTGACAGGGCGGGGCCGGCGCTGTCGAGCGCTTTGCGATTGGGCGCGGTTCGCTCCCCGTCGGCCCCGATCCGCCGTGCGCGCCCGCTGCCGTAGCGCTCCGCGCCTACTCGACCCATTCATCAGCGGGAGCTCGCCCGGCCTACGTGTGCAGGCCGCACTGGTCCACGTCGGTCACCACACTGCCCGCAGTCGCCACCCACACCCGCACTGAGGAAGCCGGCCCGGCTCCGGAAAGAGGAAACTGGCCAGCCGCGACGCTGCTGGTTCGGCAGGGCGACTTACTGGCCGTGTCCATGCGCTCCTGGCGGGAGTAGCGGGGCTTTGCTGGTGGACCGGGGCGATTGGAGGTGCGGCAGGTGGTGAGGCTGCCGGAGTGGCGCAGCTGATGCAATCCCAGTGAAGTGCCGATTCGCTCGTGGCAGATTGAACGGCTGTCCTGTGAGGGCGGGGGCTGCATTTCATCCGTCAGCGTGACCAGAAGCTCGCCTACCTCGCCGGACCGCCTTCGCCGCCCAGGCGATGGTGACCAGGTTACTGATCCTCGACGCAGCTGTAGAGCTGCAGCGTGCAGCCCTTGTCCGATGGTCACCATGGTGGGTTCGCGCAGACTGCGGTACGGATGCCCCGGTGCCTGCATGGTGGCTGGGGAGGCTGGATCGGCCGCGCTGTTGGGTACTTCGCATGGCGCGCTGCCCGGGCCGAGGGGCCCGGGCAGCAGACTGGGAGCTGACGGTCAGTTGTTGGTCTTCGAAGCCCAGAGAGGGACGCCGTCGATGCGGTAGATGACGAGGTTTCCGTCGGGTTGGAGGATGGCTGTGTCGTTGGCGTTGTTGTAGGTGCCGCTGGCCCACAGAGCGGTGCCGAAGGTGCGGGCTGGTTGCGGGTAGATGACGAGGTTTCCGTCGGTCTGCATGGCGAGGACGGCGTTGGGGTTGCCGGTAGCGCCCTGGGTCCAGGTCCCGCTGGCTGAGCCGGTCTGGTGGATGGTGAGCTGGCCCGCGTTGAGGGTCATGGTGGCGCGGCTGGCGGTCCAGGTGGTGCCGCTGGGGTAGCTGGCGTTGTCACTGGGCATCAGGGCGTAGCCGGTGGCGCCGGACAGGCGTACGGCCTGGTCGGGCGGGAGTGCGGTGCCGGCCCAGGCCTGGATGTTGGCCAAGGCGCCCTTGTACTGGGCGAAGTGGCCACCGTTGGTGGAGCCGAAGTCGCCGACTCGGAAGCTACCGGTGAAGCCGCTAACGGGGTTGTGGGTGGTGGTTCCGCCGACCTCGATGCCGTTGACGTACAGCGCCATGACGTTGGAGAGCCGGTTGTAAGTGGCGGTCAGGTGGGTCCACATGCCGCCTGCCACGGCGGTGCCGTTCAGGCAGTCGTAGTTCCATCCGCCGTTGTCGATGGTGGACATGCAGAAGCGCCACTGGCCGCTGGTGGTGTCGCCGTAGAGCATGAAGCCCGAGTTCTGGGTTCCGTCCTGGGAGATCATGACGCCGCCATTGACGTCGGGCTTGACTGACGCGGCGACCGTGAAACTCTGCGTCAGGTCGAGTACCGCCGGGGTGCTCAGGGCGCCGCTGCCGCTGAAGTGGGCATCGGGGTTGAAGAGGTCCTGGGTGCTCCAGGTGATGCCGCTCTGTCCGCTGAGTGGGCTGCTGCCCGCGGTGTCGGCGGCGGTGGTGATCGTGGCGCCGTCGGTGCTGCTGTCGTTCAGGGCCCAGGAATGGGTGGGTGCAGTCAGGGTCTGGGTGCTGCTGGTGGTGAGGGTGTTATTGGTGTTGAGGTAGGTCGTCACCGTTCCGGAGCTGTTGACGGCCCACAGGTCCGGGGTGCCGTCGCCGTTGATGTCCGCAGCGCGCAGCAGGAGCTTCTGGCCAGTGTTCCAGCCGGTGGCGATCGTGTACTGGGCAGCGGTGCTCAGCGTGCTGGTGTTTGTGGACAGCTTGAGGCCGGTCCACAAGTTGAGGGCGCCGGTGGTGGGGTTCCACAGGTACAGCGCGGTGCCGGTGGCCAGCTGGACGGTACTGATGGTCCAGCTGTTCCAGTCCTGGGTGCCGTCAGGGGTGTTGAGGGTGGTGAGGACGTTGCAGCCGCTGGGGCACATGGCCCAGCCGAGTCCGACCTGGCTGCTGTAGCCGTTCGGTGTGGTGGAGGTGAACAGGACGAGTTGGTTGTTGATGGTGGCGAGCAGGTCGGGGTAGCCGGTGGCCTGGCCGCTAGTGTTGCCCGCGGCGGCGATCTGGGTGGCGTTGTTGCCGCCGGCGTCCTGGAGTGAGCCGGCTGGGATCCGGAAGGGCAGGCTGGTGGTGCCCAGGGCGGTGGCCGGTCCCTTGTGGAGGGGGCCGCTGCTGCCGTCGTTGCAGGCGATGTCGCCGCCGCCCGCGTTGGCGCCGGTGGGGAAGTAGGCGAGGACGTCCTGTGCGCCGTAACCGCAGAAGTTTCCGCTGACGGTTTGGCTGTTGGTCCAGTCGGCAGGGTTCGTACCGGCGTTGACAGCGAGGCCGTTGAGGCCGGCATTGGAGGCAGCCTGGGTCACGTTGCCGCCCGTGTTGCCGGCGGCGAGCCAGAGCCCGGCAGGCAGAGGGTTGCCATTGCCGCTGGGGACGATCAGGTCCGGGACGTGGTCACCTGTGAGGTCCCCGTCGATGGCTGCTGGACTGATCTTGCTGCCGGTGAAGCTGGCCGTAGCGGTCGAGCCGGTGTTGCCGCCCGGGGAGAGCGCGTTGACCGTCAAGGTGTTGACGAGACGGTCGAGCCGGACGCTGACATTCACCGTGCCGGTCGTGTTCACGGTGACCGGGGGCGACTGGTTGACCTGGTACTGGTAGCCGGAGATCGTGGTGCCGTTGGGCGGGGTGAGCGTGAACGAGCAGAACGTGCCGACCTGCTGGACGGTGTCGGTGCTGTCCCCGATGGTGGCGCAGGTAGCGGAGCCGGCAGGCGGGGTGGGGTTGGGAGCGATCCCCGGGGCGCCGGGCCGGGTCGGGTCCCAGTTGAACGAGCAGGTCGTCGACCAGTTCGAGCCGAGGGTGCCGTCGGAGGTCTGGACCCGCCAACTGAACGAGGCGACGGCTCCGGCTGCCTGGCTTTTGAAGAAGCTCTCGGACAGCTGCATGACGGCCGCCTGGCCGGATGCCCCGTTGTAGGTGTTGGAGTTGACGCCGTTGCCGGAGGTCAGCAGGTTGCTCTGCGAGCCGTCGGAGGTCTTGTAGAGGACGAACGTGGTGGTCAGCGGGCTGTTGGTGGGCGTGGAGACGGGGGCGTAGAGGGACACGGAGGTGTCGCCGAGGTAAGTGGACCCATTGCAGTTGGTGGCTGGCGAGGTGTACAGGCCGCTGGGAGTGTTGGGGTATTTGTCGTAGGTGACGGTCAGGTTCGCGGTGTTGGCCTGGAACTCCTTGAAGGCGTAGTTGTCGCTCCCGTTGTCGGCCCGCATCGCCAGTGTCTGGGTGGACTTGCCGGCCGAGACGTCTCCCGCGACGGTGCTGGTGACATCGAACGGCGGAATGGCCCCGGCGGGGCAGTTGGAGTTGTAACCCAGGGCGAACGAGGACGACGCGACTGCGCCGCCGAGGTTGCCGGACCACGAGTTCCAGGTGGCGTTCGAGGAATTTAGGGTCGCCGAGGGGGCGTACAGGTCGACGGTCTGGTTGTGCCCGGAGGTCGGGCATGCCCACGAGTGCGTCTCGGTGATCCCGAAGTACGCGTTGTAGATCCTGGCTCCGCCAAGGGTGCCCAGGTCGATGGGGAAGTCGAACAGGCTCATCGACTCGCCGATGCCGCTGTTGCCGACCTGGCTGATGCCGGCTGTGGGATCGACGGTGTTGTTCCAGTAGGAACTTGACGGGTAGGCGGCGCTCGGGCTGGACCAGCCGTTGTTGCCGTAGTTGGGAGAGTAGGTGGGGTCGACAAAGGCCGGGTAGACGGCATCGGCAGAGGTGAGCAGATCGGTCGGCGGCGCCAAGGTGATCTTGTCGGGCCGGGCGTCGACCTTCAGCTTGGCGATGTGCGCCGCGCGCCCGGGTGCGCCCACAGCGGATGGGTACTGGACGACTGCCTCGTTCCCCGTGGCTGCGGCTGCCGTGGTCGTTGCGGGAGCGGCCGAGTCCCAGGCCAGGGGTGCAGGAGCGGTGAGAACCCGGTGCCCGGTCGCGTCGGACACGCTGAGGTTGCCGTCGTTGTCGGTGGCGGTCTTCAGACCTGGAGTGGTCGTGGTGCTGGCGGTGAGCAGGCTGGCGAGCCGAGGATCACGCGCGGCGGCTGGTGTGTGAATGGTGAACACGTCGCTGAACGCGCCGGTGGGCCGCACCGTGACGGTCAGGTCCACCCCGGGCAGGACGTCGGCGTAGACGGCGCTGGGGCCCGCGAGGCTGGGGCGAGGCAGGGTGACTGGCAAAGTCAGCGTCATGCCCTGGCCGTGCGTGTAGAGCGAGGCGAGAGGCCCGTTGCCACCGCCGGAGAGGACCACGCTGTTGGGTGTGACGGCCGGCGAGAGCGAACCGTCCGGGTTTGCCTTCAGCGTGGCGTCCAGGTCTGTCCAGGTCCCATTGCGTAGCGTGCGCTTCGGAACTGCTGACTGAGTGAGTGTCAGAGTCCCGTCCGGGTTCACGGCGGTCTGTGACGTCTCGGTGGTCAGCGCGGTCGCCAGGACAGGTCGGCCTGTCGCATGGGCCTGGGCAGCCGCCTCGTGCGCGGACAGCAGCCGGGAAGTAGGTGCGGGCGCTGCGGCGCCTGCCGCAGGCCGGTCCGCGGCGGGTGCGGCTGCGGCAGCTGGCAGAGCGGTGAGCGTTGCTGCGGCGAGTGCACCGGCGAGCAGTACCCCCGTGCTTCCGCTCGACGGTCGAAAGCGGTGTCGTAGTTTCATTTGCCCTTTTCATCCCTTCCGATTCACGCCGGGTGCTGATCGTCCCCTCGGCGTGAGTATTGCGGAGCCCTGGTGTTCAATGCCTGCCTGTTTGGCCAGAGGTTTGACGGCATGCCCCCATTTGCGACATGTGCCATGGCATTTGGAGGGTGCCCGTGTTGGAAATGGCGTTCCGTCAGACTACTTGTGGCTGGTGTCAGTTGAACGGAAGTACCGTCATAACAGGAGCGAATCAGGACAAGAGGGGCGCTCGGCCGGCTGATGGCA
The DNA here is from genome assembly GCF_042741245.1 of Kitasatospora sp. NPDC058965. Lineage (NCBI taxonomy): Bacteria > Bacillati > Actinomycetota > Actinomycetes > Kitasatosporales > Streptomycetaceae > Kitasatospora > Kitasatospora sp. NPDC058965. Next base: position 32,983 of record NZ_JBHYKG010000036.1, on the reverse strand, counting down.
TGCCTGGCCGCCTGGGCGTTTTGGCGTGAAATTAAAGACATAGGTGAAATATGTCATGCCCAGCGAAAACTGTGATGGATTCGTAATGCTCGGATTCACGATCTGAGCCCGACTGATCGGCCATGATCGGCGCTGGCAATCAGGATGGGTGGGGTACGACGCGGGCGCCTGCCGCCCGGCGTCGCGGCCTCAGGGACCTGGGGGGCGGTTTTGCGTTCAAAGCCTTGGTGGAGTGGGCACCCTGGCACGTTCGGGCGGACTGCACTGTTCGTCGTGGCGAGCCTGGTGGCACAGGTCGGGATCACGGCGACTGCCGTGGCGGCGCCTAGCCTGACTGCCGCCGCGCCGAAGCCCGATCTGGGGAGCCCGGTCAAGGTCACGCCGGTGAAGCCCAAACCGCTCACCAGGCCGGCTCCGCCTACCAACCACACGCTTGCCGCTCCGAGCTGGCCAGCAGGTTCGGCAGTCTCACTGCCGTTGATCGCTTCCAAGAGCAGCTCCGCCGGGAGCCCGGTCTGGGGTCAGGCATTGGCTGACGACAAGGGCTCCTATGCGGGCCCGTCCTCGCTCGACGTCAAGGTGCTCGACCACACGGCGGCTCAGTCCGCCGGCGTCAACGGCGTATTGGCCGAACTCACCCCCGGTGCCGGTGGCCAGGGACAGGCCCGCATCGGCATCGACTACTCCTCGTTCTCTCAGGCCTTTGGCGGAGACTACGCCTCGCGCTTGAGGCTGGTCAGCATGCCGGCCTGTGCCTTGACGACACCTCAGGTTCCTGCATGCCGCGTCCAGACTCCGCTCGCGACGACCAACGATGTGGCGGCGAAGTCGCTCTCCACGACGCTGCCTCTCAAGCCAGCCCAAGTACCTTCTGCGTCGAGCCCGGCGGGGGGAGCGGTCAAGGCCGCGTACACGATCTCGCAGGCAAGCGCTGCTGCAGCGGCTCCGATGGTGATCGCGGCGACCGCCTCCCCGTCGTCCGGCGACGGCGGTGGCGCGGGCGGTCAGTTCGGAGCGACCTCGCTCAAGCCGTCCGGGTCGTGGAGCTCCGGCGGGTCGACGGGTTCGTTCGACTACACGTACCCCATTGCGGTGCCGCCGGCGGTGACCGCGCTCTCCCCGACAATCGGCCTGAGCTACGACTCGGGAAGCATCGACGGCACCACGGCCTCGACGCAGGCGCAGTCCTCGTGGATCGGTGACGGCTGGTCCACGGCGGACTCGTTCATCGAGCAGTCCTTCGTCTCCTGCGCCGACTCCCCGGAGGGCGTGACGCTGCCGCTCGCGCAGCAGACCGGGGACATGTGCTACGACGGCCCGATCCTGACGCTCTCGCTGAACGGCGTAACCAGCGCAATGGTCTGGGACTCGAGCCACAACACCTGGAAGCCGGCCAACGACAACGGCTCCGTCATCGCGCACGTCACCAACAGCGGCAACGGCAGCGGCACCTACAACACCGACTACTGGACCGTGACCGAGCGCAACGGCACGGTCTTCACCTTCGGCCGCAACCAACTGCCGGGCTGGACCTCAGGCAGCCCGACCACGAACTCGGTCGACACCGAGCCGGTCTACTCGGCGAGCCCCGGCGATCCGTGCTACTCCTCGTCCGGCTTCGCCTCCTCCGTTTGCACGACCGCTTACCGCTGGCACCTCGACTACGTCAAGGACCTGCACGGCGGCGCCATGTCCTACTACTACAAGCAGGACACCAACTACTACGGCGAGAACAACGGCACCAGCAACGTCCCGTACACCAGGGACAGCCACCTGGACCACATCGACTACGGCTTCGCCGACGGGAACGCTTACGGCACCGTCGCCGACAAGGTGGTCTACACGCCGGGCGAGCGCTGCGTCTCCGGCACCTGCGACCCGCTGAACGCCTCGAACGCAGCCAACTGGCCGGACGTCCCGTTCGACCTGATCTGCGCCCAGGGAGCCACCTGCACCAGCTACTCGCCGTCGTTCTTCTCCACCACCCGCCTGACCGGCATCGCCACCCAGCAGTGGAACGGCTCGGCGTACAACACCGTCGACTCCTGGGCGCTGGGCCAGTCGATCCCGACGACTGGCACCTACAACACCTCGACCCTGTGGCTGAACTCGATCACCCACACAGGAGCCGACACAACGGCGGGCGGCTCGGCAGTGACGCTCCCGCAGGTGACATTCAGCCCGATCATGATGGCCAACCGGGTCAACTACACCACCGGGATCGGCGCGGGCCTGGGCCCGTTCAACCGCTACCGGCTCAACACGATCACTACCGAGACCGGCAGCGTGATCAGCGTGACCTACGGCCTGGCGGACGGTGGCTGCACGGCGACCAGCATCCAGTCGCTCAACCCGGCCACCAACGGGTCCTCCTGCTTTCCGGTCGTGTGGACACCCAGCGGCTACTCCAGCCCGTACACAGACTGGTTCAACAAGTACGTCGTGAAGTCGGTCTCCCAGTCCGACCCTGCTGGTGGATCAGCCGGTCTCTACACCTCATACACCTACCTCGGTCCGGCGGCCTGGCACTACGACACCAACGAGACCAGCCAGGCCAAGTACCGCACCTACGGGCAGTGGCGCGGCTACGGCGACGTCCAGACCCGCACCGGCCAGGGCGCCGACCCGCTTACGCTCTCCGAGAGCTGGTTCTACCGCGGCATGGACGGGGACTGGCTCAGCCCCACGTCCACCCGCGCGGTCACCCTGACAGACTCGCAGGGCGGGGTCCACACCGACAGCAACCAGCTGGCGGGAAGCCCACTCGAGAGCGCCGCGTACACCTATGACGGTGGCAGCGTGGACCACTCGACCATCAACTCCTACTGGGTCTCCGGAGCCACAGCGACGCGTGCGCGCACCGGCCTTCCTCCGTTGACCTCGAATGCGATGGGCCAGGTCGAGACCTGGACCCGACAGGCCATCACCAGCTCCTCACCGACGACCTGGCGCACCACCGAGACCGACGTCACCTTCGATACCTCGCCCAGCTCGCCGACCTTCGCACTGGAACTCTTCTCGGACTTCCACGGCGACCTCTCCCTGGCCGGGACCGCGTTCTCGCAGGAGACCTGTACCCAGACCAGCTACGCACCGGCCAACACCAGCCTCAACCTGACCGGCCTGGTCGCCGAGACCGAAGAGGACGACAAGCCGTGCGGCGGCACCTCGCCAGCCGGCGCCAGCTCGCCCACCGCCGCGCAGACCAACGCCCTGACCGCTCCGACGCTCCTGAACAAGGCCACCGACGTCATCGCGGACACCCGCACCTTCTATGACAACCCCACGATGGCGGGCACCTGGCCGCAGTCGTCCGCGCCGACGTGGCCGCAGGCCACGCCCACCCTCGGCGATGCGTCGATCAAGCAGGACGCCATCGGCTACTCCAGTGGGGCGTTCAGCTACCAGACCAAAACGGCAACGGTCTACGACGGCTACGGGCGGCCGATCACGGCGTATGACGGCGATGGCCACAAGACGACCACGGGCTACACCACCACCTCGTACCTGACCACAACCGGCATCACGGCCACCAACGCCCTCGGGCAGCACGCCTCCACCGTGCTCGACCCCGAGCGGGCCCTGACGCTGACATCCACGGACGTCAACGGCGTGGTCACCACCCTGCACGCGGACGGCCTGGGCCGCACTCTCGCGGTGTGGAAGGACTCGCGGGCAACCAACCAGCCCGCGAACGAGCTCTACACCTACACGTTCCCCTCCACCAGCACCGCGCCCGTCGCCGTCACCACCCAGGTGATGAACGACGAGACGGGCTACGCCACCTCCACCACCCTGTTCGACTCACTGCTGCGCGTGCGACAGACCCAGAGGCAGGCCGTCACTGCGGCGGCCGGCCGCATCATCAGCGACTCCTTCTACGACAGCCACGGCTGGACCTACAAGACCAACGCCAACTACTGGGACAACACGACCAACCCGAACACCACGCTGGGCACGCCGGCCGACAACAAGGTCCACCAGCAGACCTTGACCTACTTCGACGGCCTGGGGCGCCCGACCATCGTCAACATGCTGGACCAGTCCCAGGTCCAGCGGACCTCCTACGCGGCTTACCTCGGCGACCGCACCATCAGCGTGCCGCCGATCGGTGCCGTGGCCACCGCGACACTGACGGACGCGCTTGGCCGCACGAGCGAACTCGACCAGTACTCGGCTACGCCGACCGTCACGACCAACGTGGCCGGAGGGTTCACCACGGTCGGCGTGTCCGGCGGCAGCACTCAGGCGACGAGGTACACCTTCAACGCCCTGGGCCGTCCGTCCACGACCACGGATCCCCTCGGCGCGACCTGGACCACCAGCTATGACTACCTGGGGCAGCCGAACGGCAAGACCGACCCCGACTCGGGTGCCACCCCTGCCAACTCGCCGACGCTGTACGACGCGGACGGCAACATCCTGCAGTCGACCGACTCTGCCGGCCATACGCTCTCGTACACCTATGACGCACTGAATCGGAAAACCGCTGCCTACGATGCGCCGGTCACCGGGCAGTCCAGTGCCAACCAGGTGAGCGCCTGGGTGTACGACAACAGCAACAACGCCGTCCCCGGCATGGCCTTTGCCATCGGCCATGTGACGACGCAGACCTCCTTCACCCCGGCCGGTGCCTTCATCGTCCAGGCCCAGGGATTCAACACCTTCGGCGAGTCGCTCGGAGAGGCGTACACCGTCCCGGGCACGACCAGCCTGTCGGGTACCTACACCTACCGGCACTCCTACACCAGCACTGTCGGCCGGCCGACCTCTACACTCATCCCGGCTGCGGGCGGCATGAGCTCGGAGATCCTGACCACGGGTTACTCCGGCGCCAACGGCCTTGACGTGCCGACCACGTTCGGCGGAACGCACGGATACGCGCAGAACGTCTTCTACACCGCTCTCGGACAGGTCGCCCAGGAACTCGTCGGTTCTGCCACCAACCAGGCGACGGTCGGCAACACCTACGACAACAACACAGGCAAGCTGACCGAGCAGAAGGTGATCAACACCGCTGTCTCCAGCACCCCCCTGGACGACATCAGCTACGTCTACGACACGGCCGGCAACATCAGCTCCCAGTCCGACGTGCGCAACGGGCTCGCCAGCGAGACCCAGTGCTACACCTACGACCAGCTCGACCGGCTCACCCAGGCCTGGACGACCGCAGCCGGCCCGACCGCCAACAGCTGCAGCACACAGCCCACTTCGGCGAACGTCACCAGCACGGTCGGCGACGGTACGGCTGGCAGCGCCTACTGGACCAGCTGGACCTACGACGCCGCCGGGCAGCCGCGGATACAGACCCAGCACTCGCTAACCGCGGGCACCGACACCACCACCAACTACACCTACGGCGGCAGCGCCGCAGGCTGCCCCACCACTGCCGGCCTCCACACGCTCGCGACCGCCACTACAACAGGCGGCAGCAGCGCCAACAACACCTACTGCTACAACGGACTCGGCGCCACCACCTCGCGGACCACGCCCAGCGGACAGCAGTCGCTGACCTGGAACGACCAAGGACAACTGCAGAGCGCCACGACCGGCTCCAACATCACCAGCTACTACTACGACGCCTCCGGCAGCGTCATCGAGCGCACCGACCCCGGCACCACCACGCTCTTCCTGCCCGACCAGCAACTCACCCTCAACACCTCGACGGGCTCCGTCGCCAACACCCGGACCTACGCCCTCCCCGGTGGCGGCCAGGCCGTGCTCACCAACAGCGGATACGGCTTCGAACTGGCTGACCAGCACGGCAGCGGAACCATCAGCCTTGACAGCGACGCCAAGAACCCGTCCTGGCGACAGCTCACACCGTTCGGCGCACCCCGCGGCCCGGCACCCGGAGGATCCTGGCTCGACCCCAACGGCTTCCTCGGCAAAGCCCAGGACCCCAACGATGCTCTGACCACCGTCGGCGCGCGCGAGTACGACACCACCCTGGGCCGCTTCATCAGCCTCGACCCGGTCCTGGAAACCGACCCCCAGCAGCTCAACGGCTACACCTACGCCTCCAGCAACCCCATCACCTACAGCGACCCGACCGGCCTCGACAACTGGTGGGCAGACCCCACCGTCAACACCCCCACCCAGGCCGGCGGCACCCCCATCTCCCAAGACCTCGCCCACGAACAGGGCTTCGGCGCCCTGTGCACCGCCGCCACCTGCAGCAGCTACAACCAGAAGCAGGTCGACGACGACCGGGCGGCCGCAGCCGCCGCCGCAGCCGCGGAGGCCAAGGCGAGGGCGGAGGCCGCCGCAAAGGCGAAGGCCGAAGCCGACGCAAAGGCCGCGGCGGAGAAGGCACACCGACACTGCGCCTGGTACGACGTGGTCTGCCAGGCAGAGGTGCACTCGGCGGCACTCCTGACGGCGGCACTGGTGATCGCTGCAGTGGCAGCAGTCATCGTGGTCTGTGTCCTGGCGCCAGAGATCGCGGTCGCGGCGGCGAGTGCCTTTGGTGAAGCCCTCTTTAACACTGGTGGCTCGCTATTGATGGCCAGCATTGCTGGTGCTGCGGCCGGCGTGAGTACGGCAGCAACTGGGGCGGGCTTGACGACACTCGCAATCGGCGCAGCAGTTGTCGCGAACCTAGCTGGCGCCGGAAGCTTTGGAGCAGGAGGCGGCGAGCCAGCAGGTGCCAGCGGATCGGCGCCGAAGCCGAGTGTGCCACCCGTGATCTATCGTGGGGGTACCACCGCGCCGTCGAATCTGAAGCTTCGGCCGGGAGAGCAGGCTGTGTCGTTCCGTGACTCGCTGTCCAATCCGCTGCCGCCCGGCACGCCGGTTCTACACCCGGGCAAGCCATACATTGCGATCGACACGTCCAAGCTGCCTGCTGGTTCAGTGGTTCCAGACGGTGTGCCAGGATCGGCTGATACTCCGCCTGGGCACGTGTCGGTCTACGTGGACGATTGGGAGCTGATCAAGGCAGCAAAGATCGATGATCTATCAGGAAAGTTCCCGAAAGAGTGAGGCTGTGTCGGTGATGAATGTTCCGGCAGAGGTGTCAGTGGTAGGAGCGATGGCGCGAGTGGGGGGCATCTTTACACGGATTGCCGCCGATTTGCGAAAATTGCCGGGAGTCCGGGAGGTCAGTCATCCCTGTTGGATGGCCGAACTCAACGGAGTACATGCGGAAGATAGCTTCGATGGCGGCCATGGTGATGGCTTCCAGATTGAGTGGTATGCGGAGGCGGAGTTTTCCGACGGTAGGGCCATCAGCTTCAATCAGATTTTGACCTGGTGCGACGGAGAATGGACGGTGCAGGCAGCGATCCACTCGCAGGATTACGATGGGCAACATGAGCTCCTTGTGCTGCCAGATCGCTGCGCGATCGGCCCCGAAGACCTCGCGGATGAACTAACGAGTCAGAGTCGACTCCTGGCTGATAGCCAACCGGAAGGGGTCCGCCTGTTCTTTGCATAGTCCTCTGGCGGTGATCGACGCAAGGGTTGGCAGTCTTGAATATCGAGGCGGAGAGCCTTTCTTGCAGTCTCCTTCCCTGGCTGTGACTATCGTTCCCCTGGTTTGGCGAGGGGCGGGTCTGAATATTTTGGGATCTGGCGCGGCGTGTCGGAAGTGTAAGTTGTATCTCCTTGTTGATCGTCGAATTTCAAAATAGGGAGGGAGAGGGCTATTGGATATTAGAGTGACGGAGGCGGCCACGCCGGCCGAAGTGGCAGGGATAACTTCATCACTGCGAAAGTTTGAACAGCTTCGGAGTGCTCCTGGGCTCGTTGTCATCGGGTTGATTGCTCTGCTGTCGTTGTTTGCACTGCCCACTGCGGCGACGGTTGCGGCGGTAATAGGGTTCGTGGTGATGACTGCTCTGACGCTCTCATGGCGGTTGACGGCTAACAGGGCCGCAAAGGCTGCGCTGGCTTTCTCTCGGTTGACGACAATTGAGATAACGGATCGTGGGATCACGGTGAAACGTGAGGCCATGGTGCAGGAGTTGGCGTGGGATGAGGTGCACAATGCGACTAAGACTCCGACCGGCTGGATCTTGGTGTCGAAGCGGGCAAAGGATGTAGTTCTACTCCCTGGGCGGTCGCTTACTGATACGGAGGCTGGTCAGTTGTCCAACCTGTTGTCCAGTTGGCCAAGGCGGCGATATCGCCGGTCTCCGTTGTAGTCGACGATGGTATGCGATGCGCTGCCAGGGAGGAGACAGTCTTGGCCCTGGGCCGGTCCTGGCCGAGATCGATCCCGTTCTTCGCTCCGTATAGCGCGAAGCACGGCCCACCTGTCAGTGGTAATCGCTATCCTGGGGACATGAGCAACTCGAACGTGGCTGCTGGCAGTGTCTGGCGACTCCACCGCGACCATCAGGAGATTGCCAGACTGGCTGTGACAGGCGCCTATTGGCCCTGGGCCCACGCCGATATCGAGAACTTCCCGGCTTCGAGGAGTTCCGTCCGCTCTTCGAGGAGCAGGAGCGGGCTGCCGACGAGGAAGACTGGGAGGAGATCGACGCGTGCTACTGAAGTTGAATTCGTGATGTCGCTCGGATGGGTGAAGCAGTAGCGTTCGCCTGCCGGTAGAAGGCCGGCCCCGGTAGTCGTGTGCTGTGAGGTATGCACAGGGCGGCGGCTTGACCGACGCGGAGAGGGCCGCGCGGGAGCGGATCCGGCGGCAGGCCGTGGAACGCTTCGAGGGCGGCGAGAAGAGCCGGGACATCGCGGCCGCGCTGCGGGTGAGCATACGTTCGGTGGAGCGCTGGCGCCGGCAGTGGCGCGAGGGCGGTGCGGTGGGAATCGCCTCGAAGGGCTCACCCGGTCGTCCCAAACTGTCGGATACCCAGGTTACGCGGCTGGAGCGGGAGTTGGAGCGTGGACCGCTGGCCCACGGCTGGGAGGACCAGCGGTGGACTCTGGCACGGGTGAAGATGTTGATCGGCCGGCTGTTCCACGTGTCCTACACCGTGGAGGGGACCTGGGCCCTGCTCAAGCGGCACGGCTGGTCCTGGCAGCAGCCGGCCCGCCGGGCCATCGAGCGCGACGATGCGGCGGTCGAGTTGTGGAAGAAGGACACGTGGCCGCGGGTAAAAGCGCCGCGGCGGCCCGCGGTGCCTGGCTCGTCTTCGAGGACGAAGCCGGGCAGTCGATGGGTTCAGCCAAGATTTTCGTGATGCGGTGACGGATCGTCATGGTGATCAGTGGACGTGCTCTGCTCGTGCTTCGCTGCGCCGGTGACGCGCTGGCCGAGGCAGCAGGACACTGCGACCGTGTGAGGAGACGCTGCGGTTGCTGCTTCCGCATCTTGCCCAGGTGTTGGTGGAACAGGTGCGAATCGAGGGCCGGAAGGTGCTGGTCGTCGCCCGAACCCGGGATGGCACGGCCGTGCCCTGCCCCGACTGCGGTGTGCCGACTCGCCGGGTGCACAGTCGCTACCAGCGCCACCTGGCCGACGCGCCTCTTGGCGGACGCTCGGTCGCCATCGAGCTGTGCGTCCGGCGATTGTTCTGCGACACCGCTCACTGCACTCGGCGGACCTTCGCCGAGCAGGTAGCGGATCTGACCGTGAGGTACGGCCGCCGCACGATCATCCTCGCGGAGATCGTGCAGGCGATCGCGCTGGCTCTGGCCGGGCGGGCCGGTGCCCGGCTAGCGGCCGTCCTGCACATTCTGATCAGCAGAACCACCCTGCTCAGCGTGGTGATGGCGACACCCGATCCGATGCCGACCGCACCCCGTGTGCTGGGAGTCGACGACTTCGCGACCCGCCGGGGCCGGAAGTACGGCACCGTGCTCGTCGATCTGGACTCCCACCGTGTCCTGGACCTGCTCCCCGGGCGGGAGAAAGCACCCCTGGTCGCCTGGCTGTCCGCCCACCCCGGCATCGAGGTGGTCTGCCGAGACCGAGCCGGCGCCTACGCCGAGGCCGCGAACGCCGGAGCACCGCAGGCTCAGCAGGTCGCCGACGCGTGGCACCTGTGGGACAACCTGGCTCACGCGGTCGAACGCACAGCAATCGCCCACCGCTCCTGCCTCACACCACCGCTGGCGGATTACCCCGAGCCCACGCCGGCTGCCGCTCCCGACCCCGCACTCAACCCGGACACCGGAACCGAGAAATGGCTGGTCACCCGCACCCGTGAACGCCACCGCGCCGTCCAGGACCTACTCGCCCGGGGATGGACCATCAGCGCAATCGGACGTGAACTCGGGCTGGCCCGCCACACCGCACGCCGCTACGCGCACTGCGAGAACCCCGAAGCACTCGCCGACCGCGCCATCCGCACCACGCGCCTGGACGCCTACCGGCCCTACCTGATCAACCGCTGGAATCAGGGGTGCACCAACGCCTCCACCCTCTTCCGCGAAATCCAGGCCCAGGGCTACCCAGGACGCACGCCCCAAGCCGTCCGCCGCTTCCTTCGCCCCCTGCGCGATACCGCGAAGACGGCCCCCGAGCCGCCACCGAAGCCCCAGGACCTCACCAATTGGATCACCCGCCACCCAGGGAACCTGCGAGTAGAGGAGGAACGCCTCCTCGGCGATGTCCTCTCGCGCTGCCCCGAACTGGAGGCCGTGCGCAACCACGTCCATGCCTTCGCCCGCATGATCTGCGATCGAACCGGCACCGACCTCCCCGCCTGGATCTCAGCAGTCCGCGCCGCCGACCTACCCCACCTGCACGCCTTCGCCGACGGACTCGAACGCGACCAGGACGCTGTCACCGCCGGCCTCACCCTGCCGTGGAGCAGCGGCCCAGTCGAAGGCCACGTCAACCGAATCAAGATGCTCAAACGGCAAATGTATGGACGAGCTTCCCTTCCGCTTCTCCGCAAGCGCGTCCTACTCGCATGACGATCGGTCACCGCATCACGAAAATCTTGGCTGAACCAGTCGATGACTCCGCCGCGTGCCAGGACCTGGGGCCGGATCGGCCAGACCCCGGTCGTGAGGGTGAGAGGCCGCGGCTCCGGGCGGGTGTAGATGGCGGGTATGGCCTGCTACAAGCCGGGCGAACGGTCCCGGCTGATCTACGCGATCCGCGAGTACCGGGGCCGCAAGGACGAATCGAAGGGCTTCGGCTGGCGTGACTTCCGCGACCTGATCGTCCGCGCCCGCATCCAACTCGGCGGACCGATCGTGCTCGTCTGGGACAACGTCCGCCTCCACCTGACGGTCGGCATGCGCGAATTCATCGACGCGAACGCCGAGTGGCTCACTGTGTTCCAGCTGCCCACTTATGCCCCGGACCTCAACCCGACAGAGGGCGTCTGGTCGCTGGTCAAGCGTGACATCGGCAACCTCGCCGCGGCCGACCTCGGCCAGATCACCCGCGCCGTGAAGCGCAAACTGAAGATGCTGCAGTACCGACCGGAGGTCATCGACGGCTGCCTCGCCGGCACCAACCTGCACCTTGACCTGTGTCGGGTCGACGGACCCGAAATTGGTCGAAGCCCAAAGCCGCTGGTCAGCTACGGTGGCGGCATGACTGACAGCCTGCCCGAGGACGTGGCCGACGTGCTTGACCTCGTCCTGAACCCGGACGAGCCCGCTCACGTCGCCCTCCGACGGCAGGTGCCTCAACTCAAAATGCAATCCCGTTGTAAGTGCGGGTGTGGCACTGCCTACTTCGAACTCGACACCGACACGGTGGAGCCCGCGCCAACGGGCCCCGGCACCGTCGTAGCTGCCGACGTACAGCTATTCACCGAAACCGGCGAGTGCCCTGGCGAGGTCCTGGTCTTCGCGCAAAGCGGCTACCTCTCATGGCTGGAGGTCTGCTCCTGGAGCGATGACATCGAGGTGAATCTCGCCGCGGCGCTGGCTGCAGCCACCGTCCTGAACCCGAGCCGGCAACATCCGACGGTCTCGCACCCTGACGCCGTCACCACGAGCCGACCGACATCACGAGTTCAAGTTCAGTAGCGACGCCCTGACTACCGTCGGCGCGCGCGAGTACGACACCACCCTGGGCCGCTTCATCAGCCTCGACCCGGTCCTGGAAACCGACCCCCAGCAGCTCAACGGCTACACTTACGCTGGCAACAATCCTGTAGGTAGTAGCGATCCGTCAGGATTGATGAAGGAACCCGACTTCTACGGAGGAAACCCGCACGAGGACGCCCGCGACGAGAAGTGCCAGGCGAACCTCCCCACAACGGTGAAAGAGCCGCAAACCCCTGACACCAGCGGCTTCGGTAAGCCAGCCCACCGGTGCGGTCAATTCCAACGCTACAATGGACATGGCTGTGTCTCTGATATACCGCAGCCTGACGGATTTGGTGATGGACCGGACTGTGCAAACTGTGGGTCGGAGATGTGTCGCGGTGCCGATGATCCTCCGATCAACGAGCCGGGCTCTCTGAAGCCTACGCGGAACGACTATTTGGTCTGGCTCGAGCTCTCAGTAGCCGCCACGTTGGCGACGGGAGACGGTTACGTGATGTCAAGTCTTCTGCTGGGGCATTATCTTACCGGAGGGGGTGCGACACTGGAGCTATCGGCAGATGCAATCGATAAGTTGTATGAAAATGTCCCGGCTGTCCATGAGCAGATTGACGAGACGATTCGGGGTGGGATGAAAGCATCGCTTGCCGAAGGGAATCCTGTTTTTGTGAGTCCGTGGCAAATCGGTGATGCCGATGAGGTGGGCATGAGTAAGAATCCGCTAACCGACAGTGACCACGCATTCTCGCCAAGGGACTGGTTCACCAGTTTTGCGGACTTCGACTACCGCGTCGCAGCCACACGAACCGCCTCTGGGGCAATGGAGTTCCGCTTCCAGGTGCGAAAGTATTACGACTTTGATAAAGGGTTCCAGATGCCAGGAAGGACTTTCTCTGCGTCGGACCTGATTAGGCTCCACGATACAGGCCTTGCGCAGAACTATTGGATCTTCGCACAGTCGTCTATGCAGACGGTTCCGTGACATGAGAGGCGGCATGGTGGGCAAGAGGAACGGAGTGCGGGTCACGGTGATCGTTGTCGCAGCTGCACTGGCTTGCGGCCTAGCGTATGTGACCTATGGCTGGGTCTCTGGTCGACTCAGCAATAAGGGCCATGGTTTCATTGCCGAGGATCAGTATCTGGCGATTAAGCAAGGCGACTCGCAGCAGAGTATTACTGCTCGACTCGGGGCTCCGCTGGCGCCTTCCGATATCTATAACCCACCGGCGGTTCCAGTGCCCTCGGATAGTTGCGTCTACTATCAAGATGATACGGCGACTATTGACGGAACGATCTACCGATTTTGCTTCAAGAATGGTGTCGTCGCGTATAAGGATGGCTGGGGTCCGCTCTTCCACCGTCCGCCACTCGGTTCACCTTCCACGGCCAGTCAGTAACGACCTCGTACATGGTTGGCCGCAGCGCGCCGCCGGTCGACTCGTGGACGTGGTGCGGTGGGGATCGTGGCCCGCGCATTGATCGTCTCTGAGTGTTGGATCACCGGCTTGTCGCAAGTGGTGATTGCCGACCTGGTGCCAGAGTTGGGGGCGGCGTGGTGGGTCTGCCGCGGCGCAGAGCCGTGTGACCAGCCGCGACGGTGGGCGGTCGACGTCGGAGAAAGGTGCGAGCGCGTCTTCGTTTTCCGGCTCTGGCTGCGCTCGTCCACCACGTCCTGGCGTCACCCAATGATGTTCTGGCCTGTTGGTTCGGCGTGGACCGTTCTACCGTCACTCGTGCCACTGGGGAGGTCCGGCTTGGACCCGGTCGCGGCCTGGCGGTTGGTCTGTCAGGCCGCCCTGATCCTGGCCACTTCCACGTGATGTCGATCAGCCGTCGAAGATGAGTCCGGTGCCGAGGAGGGTATCCGTCGACCAGGTCCGGGCGGTACAGGATGCGCTTGAGTCTGCGCTTCACGGCCCGTGTGATTTGGCCGAGGTCGGCGGCGGCGAGGTTTCCGATGTCGCGCTTGACCAAGGATCAGACGCTCTCCGTCGGATTGAGGTTGGGGGCGTAGGTCGGCAGCCGGAACACTGTGAGCCAGTCGGCGTTCGCGGCGATGAACTCCGGCATGCCTACTGTCAGGTGGAGGCGGAGGTTGTCCCAGGCTAGGACGATCGGACCGCCGATTTGGATCCTGGTACGGACGATCAGGTCACGGAAGTCCCGCCAGCCGAAGCCCTTCAGCTCGTTCTTGCGGCCCCGGTACTCGCGCACTGCGTAGATCAGCCGGGACCGCTCGCCCGGCTTGAAGCAAGTCATCCCCGCCATCGACAGCCGTCCAGAGCCCCGGGCCCGTACCCGCACGACCGGGGTGCGACCGATCTGGCGGGCGGCGAGCGAGGGCGAGCAACTGGTCGCGGCACGGCTCCTGTTCCTCACCGAGCAGGGCTGGCGGCTGCTGGTCGACCGTCGGTGGCCCGGGACGGTTTCGGCGAACGTGGACATGTTGCTGGTCGGGCCCGGCGGCGTGTATGTCGTGGACGTCAAGAACTGGCGGGCCGGCCCGGAACCGGCGGAGGGTCAGCTTCGGGCTGGTGGTCAATCCCGCAACGACGAGCTGGCGAAGTTGGTGGCGGTCACCCGGCTGGCAGAACGGGTGGTCGGTGAGCTCGGCCTGTCGCCGGTGGCAGTACGTCCGCTCATGGTCTTCGCGGGCCACCGGGTGGACCAGCAGGTGGGAGACGTGCACCTGCTGGGGGAGCAGGAAGTGGCCCCCGCACTGCTGAGGGAGCCGACCCGCCTGCGGCCGGCCGGAGTGCGGCTCATCGGGGACCACCTCGAACGAGCCTTCCCGGCCTACGAAACTGTGGCTGTGGCACCTGGGGCCGTCGACGGCGAGTCCCGTGCCGGTTCGGCGCCGGCCGCCGAGGCCCTCTTCGAGGTCGACGACATCCGGGAGGCGCAGCTCGCCGCCGCCCGGCACACGCCCATCGAGCAGTGGATGACCTTCCTGCACCCGGACCAAGTCGCCCTGGTCCGCCGCAACTGGTCCGGCCCTGCCCGCATCAGCGGTCCCGCCGGCACCGGCAAGACCGTAGTCGGACTGCACCGCGCAGCCCACCTGGCCCGACGCACGACCGGCCGCATCCTCTACGTCACGTTCGCCAACAACCTGCCCCGCGTCCAACGAACCTTCCTGCAGACCATGGCCCCCGCCATCAGCGACCGGGTCGAGTTCAGCAGCCTGCACGCATGGACCCTGAACTACCTGCGCGAGCACCGCATCCCGTCCCACCTGCACGGCGACCGGGCGCGCTCGGCCTTCAACCTCGCCTGGCTGCACGTCGGCCGGACCAGCGTGCTGCCCACCATCGACGCCACCTCCCACTACTGGCGCGAGGAGATCGACTACGTCATCAAGGGCCGCGGCATCACCAGCTTCGAGCAGTACGCGGTCCTGCCCCGCCGCCGCAGGCGGGCGACCCTGCGGCGCAACCACCGCGAGGCCGTCTGGGCGCTGTACGAGGAGTACGAGCGGATTCGTGCGGAACGCGGTGTCCACGACTTCAACGACATCCTGACCCTCGCCCTCGACCACCTGCGCACGACCGAGGCCACACCGCCGTACGCCGCCGTCATCACGGACGAGATCCAGGACCTCACCCTCACCGGACTGAAGCTCCTCCACCATCTCGCGGGCGACGCCCCGAACGGCCTGCTCCTGATCGGCGACGGCCAACAGGCCGTGTACCCCGGAGGCTTCCGGGTGAGCGAGGCGGGCATCGACATCCGCGGCGACCGCGGACAGGTGCTGCGCACCAACTACCGCAACGCCAAGGAGATCCTGGAAGCGCTCTGGCCGTCGTCCAGCACGACGACTTCGAAGACCTGGACGAGCAGCGGAGCTCCGGACGCCGTGACGTCGACCCGTCCCTCCGCGCCGGCCAGGTCCTCCGGAGCCGGAGCCGCACGCTGGCCGACCACGACGAGGCCCTGCTCACCGCCCTGCGCGCCCACGGCGCCCCGGCCCCGGAGGCCACCGGCGCCGCGCCACCCGAGGGGACCGCCTGGGGCGATTGCGCGGTGCTCTGCTCCACGCAGCAGCATCTGCACCACTACCAGGAGCTGTTGGTCACCGCAGGCATCCCTGTCATCCGGCTCACCCACTACGAAGGCCGACCGGTCGACGCCGTGAAGATCGGCACCTACCGCCGCGCCAAGGGCCTGGAGTTCAAGCAGGTCTACCTGCCGCAGTACGACCACGCGCTGCGCACCACGGCCGCGGACGGTGAGATCGCCCAGGAGTACGAGGAACTGGCGCGCAGCCAGCTCTTCGTCGCCATGACGCGCGCCCGCGACCGGCTCTGGCTGGGGAGCGTGGACACGGGGGACTCGGCGGTTACTCCGTGAACCCCCTTCGACGGTTGCCGATCGAGTCAGTGGACCGGTCTCACCACAGACGACCGCTCCCCGGACGCGTGAGCTGACACAGCGAGCCGGCGCGGGGCATGCACCGATATGCCGTTGGTGTCGGTGCCCGATATCGACTCGACCACCACCAATCCTGTGACATCGCGTCAGGGCGGGCGGAGAGGGAGCGTGTGGCAGGCGATCCCGGAGATCGGGAAATCCCTGACGGAGAGCCCGCTGTGCTCCATGAGCGCCACCCGGCGGCCGTACCCGTCAAGACAACCCTGGCGATCGAAAAGCGGACACTGATCGACCCGGAACACACCCAGCAGGGGCTGATCCGCCCCCACGGCGGGGCCCGCCTGATGCCCTTCGTCGCCACAATCCGCTACGCGGCCCCGCGGCCCGATGGGGCAGTGGCCATACGGGTCGGTGACGAGCCGCTGAAGGAAGGGGAGTGAGGAAGGCTTCTGGTCCACACGGCCCATCCGGAAGTCAGCGGGCGGCGGACCGATTCCGGGGAGCACAGGGACATCCGCAGCCTCAAGGGACGAGCCGAGGGGGAGACCCGTCGGGCGCCGGTCTCCCCGATGCTCAGCGCCCTCCTGCTCCGGCACATCGAGGACGAGGAGCTCAGGCCCGGTGACCGCTTCTTCCGGGGGAGCACGGTCGTCACGGGCGCTCCCGGCCGCCCGCAGGGCTCGGCGTGCGGCTCGGACGGCCGTCACGACCCCGGAGGAGGCGAGGTCGAGGACGGCGCGCAGGAGCTACGACTCGTGGGCCGGCTGCATGACGGACTGGTTGAACTCGGGCGCCGCACCCTCCCAAGTCGCAGAGTGGGCGGGGCACAGCGTGGAAGTCCTGCGGCGCATCTCCTACCAGTGCATCGAGCGTCAGCACGCGGATGCCCGGCGCCGCAGCGAGGCAGCCCCGGGGTTCACGGCCGAGGCCGGCGGCGTGCTGCTGGTTGCCGGTGCCGCGAGCGGTCGACCGCGACGCGAATGCGGTCCGGGAAGCCGGAACCGGCCGCCGCCAACCGTAGCCGGTCGGACAGGAGTTCGCCTTGTCCGGCGCGAAGCCGAGCGGCTGCGGCGCGCCACTGATAGCCCCTGACCAGCAAAAACGCCCCGCCGATCCGGCTCGGATCGGCGGGGCGTGGCGGCGCCCCCGGCAGGACTCGAACCTGCGGCCAAGTGCTTAGAAGGCACCTGCTCTATCCGCTGAGCTACGGGGGCGGGTGGGCGTGCGGCCCGAAGGGGTTTGGTGCCTGGTCCCTGGGTGGGGGTGGGGTGCGGCCCTTGCCCTGCCGGGGACAGGATAAGGGGGTGCTGCTGCCTTGCTCGGCTTTCCACAGGCGGTGCGGGTGTGTCGGCCGTGCGATAGCGGTCTGATAATCGCAGGTGGACTCGCGGCGTGCAGCGTCGGGAGCAGTGTTGCCGCCGGACGTTGTGCACTCGTTACGGCGATGTCTCCTCACCTGTTATGGACTTGCGGCGCTGGTAGCGGCGCGTGCGGGGAGCGTGACAGTTGAGCACCGACGACGGGGCGGATTGGGGTTCCTCCGGTCGGATGACGTGGACAGAACTCCTTGCGGCCACTCGTTCAGGGGTGGGGCGGGGCGGCTCTCGGGCGGAGTTTTGTCATGCACGCACTCGGTTTGTCTTGATGTGAAAAGCATATCGTCAAGTACGGCTCATTTATCCACAGACCCCTGGTTATCCACAGGAATTCGAAGGCCGTGGATTGCTCCTTTCCCGCCCGGCACCATCGTTGCTGACCGGTCGATTCCCCACTCAAGGGGACCACGAGAAATGTGAGGCCCATGGTGAACGAGACGATGGTGACGATGATCGGGAATGTCGCCTCCCCGGTGAACTACGCGCAGACGGCGTCCGGGATCCCGATGGCGAACTTCCGGCTGGCGACGACGGAGCGGCGGTTCGACAAGGCGCTCAGCCAGTGGGTGGACGGGGAGACCAACTGGGTCACCGTGATCGCCTGGCGCCGGCTGGCGACCAACGTGGTCAGCTCGCTCAGCAAGGGCGAGCCGGTCGTGGTGAGTGGTCGGCTGCGGGTGCGCGAGTGGGAGGACGAGGGCAAGCGCCGTACCACCGTGGAGGTCGACGCCCGGGTGGTCGGCCACGATCTCGGGCGCGGTACGTCGGCGTTCCGCTGGGCGGTGAACGCGCGCGGCGACGGGGAACCGCAGGGGGCCGGGATCTCCTCGGCGGGGGAGGCGGTGCCGGAGTGGATCGCCCGGGCGGTGCGCGAGTACCGGTCGTCCCAGGTCGGGGGTGGTGCACAGGAGGCGGTGGGGGCGGTCGAGTTGAGCGCCGGGCCGATGGCCGGCGGCCGGCCGGCGGGTGCGGCCGACCCGGTCGGCGCGGAGGTGATGCCGGTGGGCACCGTCGGGGTGACGGCGGCCGCTCCGCCGCCCGGTGCGGGCGAGCCCGGCGCCGGGCCGACGGTCGGCAGGCGGCGCACCACGGCTGCCCGTGCCGCCGCCCCTCGCACCGCGCCCACTCGTGCGCCGCGCTCGCCCCGGGCCGCCCGGGTGGCGGTGGGCGTCGCGGCTGCGGGTGGCCCGGCTCCGGGGGCGGTGGCCGCCGAAGCGGTCGAGCCCGCGGGGCGGTCGCAGGAGGAGGTGGTGGGTGCCGTGCTGACGGGATGAACGGCTGAGCCGCTGTCACCCGTGGTGTGAGAGGGTGGCGGCCCACAGCCCGGTGTGGCCGCCACCACTCACCCCGGTGAGTGTTCTCTGAGCAGAACTTGAGCTTTTGAGGCGCTTTCGGTTCACCGGCGCGCCGGGCCGCGTAGGCAAGTCGATAAAGTGACCGTTATCTGTTGCCCCGTCAGATCTGCAGGCAAGTCCGTTCCTTGATAACGATTCTGATACGGAACCGGTTTATCCGACCCCGGCGGTTTGCGTCCGGGCGGTTCTCAATATGATGCGTCTGGTTCAGACAAGTGCGGCGGCGCCACAGGGAGCGCGGCCTTGCGCGGCGGGCTGCCCAGGGCGCGGCTCTGCCCGGAGGGGTTCACTACATGTTCCAGATGCAACGGCGAGGTTTGTCCCGGATAGCTGCTGTCATGCTCGCGTCGAGCATGGCTGTGGCCGGGGGTTTCGCGGCGGCGGGTACCGCGGTCGCGGACAGTGGCACCGGCGTCACGGCCAAGCTTGGTGACTTGGTCAAGGACAAGTGGGACTACGTCGTGATCAACGACACTCCCGACGCGCCGGCGGCGGGTGGTCTGATCTCGCTCAACACGAGCGACGGCAAGACCCTCCTCACCTACTGCATCGACCTGAAGACCGAGACCAAGAACGGCTCGGTCTACCAGGAGACCGGTTGGAGCTCCAGCTCGCTGGCCAACAACCCGGACGCAGGCAAGATCAACTGGATCCTCCAGCACTCCTACCCGCAGGTCTCCGACCTGACGGTGCTGGCGAAGGAGGCCCAGGTCGCCGAGCTCAGCCCGGCGCAGGCCGCCTCCGCCACCCAGGCCGCGATCTGGCACTTCTCGGACCACGTCAAGGCGGTCCCGAAGAACGCCGACGCCGCCAAGCTGACCGCGTACCTGGAGTCCAACGCGACCAGCGTCCCGGAGCCCACCGCCTCGCTCTCGCTCTCCCCGGCCTCGGTGTCCGGCAAGAGCGGCGCGCTGCTCGGCCCGATCAACGTGGCCACCACCAGTGAGGCGGCCGAGGCCTCCCTCGACTCCGCCTCCAGCGCGGCCGGCGTGGTCCTCACCGACAAGGCGGGCACCGTCCTGTCGGACAAGAGCGGCAAGCTCACCAACGGCGCCAAGAACGGCGACGCCCTCTACGTGAAGGCCCCGGCCGGTGCCAACCCGGGCACCGCCACGGTGACGGCCCATGCCTCGCTGGAGGCCCTGGCCGGCCGGGCGTTCACCGCCCCGCACAGCCAGACCCTGATCCTGGCCGGCAACACCACCGTCACCGCCTCGGCCGAGGCCAAGGCCAGCTGGGTGCCGAACGGCCCGGCGCCGGCGATCACCGCCACCACGGTCTGCGAGCAGAACGCCGAGGTGGTCAGCATCGCCAACACCGGTGACCAGGACTTCACCACCACCGTGACCCAGGGCAGCTTCAGCAAGTCGGTCACCGTGAAGCCGGGCTCCACCCAGACCGTCTCGGTCCCGGAGACCGAGGGCGCGCAGTACACCATCAGCGTCCCGGGCCTGGCCGGCAAGGTCACCACCTTCACCGGCACCTTCAACTGCCACGTGGCCAGCTCCGGCGGCACCACCGGTGGCACCCCGACCCCCACCCCGAGCAAGTCGGCCACCCCGGCCTCGACCTCGGGCAGCACCGGTGGCAGCCTGGCCTCCACCGGTGGCGGCAGCGGCACCTCGCTGATCGCCGGGATCGCCGGTGCGCTGGTCGTGGCCGGTGGCGCCGGGGTCTACATGATGCGCCGTCGCGGTCGGCACAGCCGCACCGCCGCCTGACCCAGCACGGTAGACCCAGCGCGGTCGACCCAGTGCCGTAGGCCCAGTGCGGTGACCGCCCGGGAGGGCGGGAGCGGTAACTGAACGAGAAAACCGGTGGCCCGGTCCCCAGTGGACCGGGCCACCGGCTGTTCCCGGGCCCTGTGCCCGGCCGTGGTGAAGGGGTGGGGTGGTCGCGGCCGGGGCCCGAGCGGCGGTACCACGGGCGAGCGCGCCGCCAGCACGTCGGGGCGGCCCCAGCGGGCCGGGGGTCAGGTGTCGGGGCGAGGGCCGAGGGCCGAGGGTCAGGGGCCGAGGGTCAGGGGCCGGGGGCGAGGGGCGGACGAGCAGCGCCACCGGTCCGGGAACAGCCCGTCACGGCGCACCGGGCGGGGCCGACGACCGGGCCACCCCGACGAGGCTCCCCGCGGTGCCTCCCACGGCCCGACGTCCCGCCCGCACCGGCCCCGCGCGTTCGGGCCGGGCCCCCAGGTGCGGCACAATGGAACGCTGATACGCGGTAAACCAACTCCAAGACGACGCCGGAGCGATCTCACGTGGCGGAATACATCTACACCATGCGCAAGGTGCGCAAGGCACACGGCGACAAGGTCATCCTTGACGACGTGACGCTGAGCTTCCTCCCCGGAGCGAAGATCGGTGTCGTCGGTCCCAACGGCGCCGGTAAGTCCACGGTGCTGAAGATGATGGCCGGGCTGGAGCAGCCGTCCAACGGTGACGCCTTCCTGACCCCGGGCTTCACCGTCGGCATGCTGCTGCAGGAGCCGCCGCTGGACGAGTCCAAGACGGTCCTGGAGAACGTGCAGGACGGCGTCAAGGAGACCAAGGCCCAGCTCGACCGGTTCAACGAGATCGCCGAGCTGATGGCGACCGACTACTCGGACGCGCTGCTCGAGGAGATGGGCCAGCTCCAGGAGAAGCTCGACCACTCCAACGCCTGGGACCTGGACGCCCAGCTGGAGCAGGCGATGGACGCGCTGGGCTGCCCGCCCGGCGACTGGCCGGTCACCAGCCTCTCCGGTGGTGAGCGCCGCCGCGTCGCGCTCTGCAAGCTGCTGCTCGAGGCGCCCGACCTGCTGCTGCTCGACGAGCCCACCAACCACCTCGACGCCGAGTCGGTGAACTGGCTGGAGCAGCACCTGGCCAAGTACGCCGGCACCGTGGTCGCCGTGACCCACGACCGGTACTTCCTGGACCACGTCGCCGAGTGGATCCTCGAGCTGGACCGCGGCCGCGCCTACCCGTACGAGGGCAACTACTCCACCTACCTGGAGACCAAGCAGTCCCGTCTCAAGGTCGAGGGCCAGAAGGACGCCAAGCGCGCCAAGCGGCTCAAGGAAGAGCTGGAGTGGGTCCGCTCCAACGCCAAGGGCCGCCAGGCCAAGTCCAAGGCCCGCCTCGCCCGGTACGAGGAGATGGCGGCCGAGGCCGACAAGATGCGGAAGCTGGACTTCGAGGAGATCCAGATCCCGCCGGGCCCGCGCCTGGGCAGCATCGTGATCGAGGTCGACAAGCTCAACAAGGCCTTCGGCGACAAGGTGCTGATCGACGACCTGTCGTTCACCCTCCCGCGCAACGGCATCGTCGGCGTGATCGGCCCCAACGGTGCCGGCAAGACCACGCTGTTCAAGATGCTGCAGGGCCTGGAGACGGCGGACGCGGGCAGCGTCAAGGTCGGCGAGACCGTCAAGATCAGCTACGTCGACCAGAGCCGCGCCAACATCGACCCGAAGAAGACCCTGTGGGAGGTCGTCTCCGACGGCCTCGACTGGATCAACGTCGGCCAGGTCGAGATGCCGTCCCGCGCCTACGTCTCGGCCTTCGGCTTCAAGGGCCCGGACCAGCAGAAGCCGGCCGGCGTGCTCTCCGGCGGTGAGCGCAACCGCCTGAACCTGGCGCTCACCCTCAAGCAGGGCGGCAACCTGCTGCTGCTCGACGAGCCCACCAACGACCTCGACGTCGAGACCCTCTCCTCGCTGGAGAACGCGCTGCTGGAGTTCCCCGGCTGCGCCGTGGTCATCTCGCACGACCGCTGGTTCCTGGACCGGGTCGCCACCCACATCCTCGCCTACGAGGGTGACAGCAAGTGGTTCTGGTTCGAGGGCAACTTCGAGTCCTACGAGAAGAACAAGATCGACCGCCTGGGCGCCGACGCGGCCCGTCCGCACCGCGCGACCTACAAGAAGCTGACCCGAGGCTGATCGACCGTCAGCCACCGGCTCCGGCCGGTCGGTTGGCGGACGGACACGGGGAGCGGCCCGGCCGGGCGCCCGCAGGGGCGCCCGACCGGGCCGATCGAATGAGAGCGACAAGGAGAACGGCTCGTGGCACGCCACATCTACGCCTGCCCGCTGCGGTGGTCCGACATGGACGCCTTCGGCCACGTCAACAACGTGGTCTTCCTGCGCTACCTGGAGGAGGCCCGGATCGACTTCATGTTCACCCAGGCCGCCGAGGCGGGCGCGGGGGAGTTCGCGGGCGGCTCGGTGGTGGCCCGGCACGAGATCGACTACAAGCTCCCGCTGGTGCACCGGCCGGAGCCGGTGACCATCGAGACCTGGGTGACCAAGATCGGCGGCGCCTCGGTGACCGTCTCCTACGAGATCAAGGACACCGCCGAGGACGGCACCGAGAAGGTCTACGTGCGCGCCTCCACCGTGGTGGTCCCGTACGACCTGCAGGCGGCCCGGCCGCGCCGGATCAGCCCGGTGGAGCGGTCCTTCCTGAGCCGCTTCGTCGAGACCGAGCAGGACGCGGTGCGTGCCAAGGACTCGGTGCCCGCCAAGGACCCGGTGCCCGCCAAGGACCCGGTGCCCGCCAAGGTCGCCGCGTGATCAGCACCGCCCGGCTCGGCCTGAAGGACTCGCGCGAGGCAGCCGACCTGGCCGCCTTCCTCACCCGGCTGCTGCGCTTCGACCGGGCGGCGGCCGTGCGGCTGCAGCTGGTCGGCGCCGCCGGTGCCGAGGTGCTCGCGGTCTACGGCCGGCTCCCGCTGGGCAGCGCGGGCGTGCTGGCCCTGCGCACCGCGCGGCTGGCCGACTCCGTGACCGGATCCGTGGCCGGCGCCGGCGGTCCGGGCGTGGACGCCACCGTCTCGGCGGGCCAGCTGCTGGAGGGCCTGGACGAGGAGCAGGGCGCGGTCGCGCTGCCGGCACCGGTCACCGGTCCGTCCTGGGCCGGGTTGCTGCCGCCGCGGGCCGGCTGGCAACTGCTCGGCAGTGCCCCGGCCGACCGGGTGATGCCGCAACTGCTCGCCTCGGTGGCCGAGTTCAAGGAGCGCAGCGCGGCGGTCCCGGAGCACCACCGCACCCGCGAGGTGCTGGACGGGATCGCCGACGAGATCTGGGCCCGCCCGCTCACGGCGTTGCCGGAGCTGCCACTGCGCGCCGCTCACGCGGCCTACCGGATCGGCTTCCTGCACCCCGGTGCCCAGCTCACCGCGCACCGCTCGGCCAGCTGGTTGCGCCTGACCGCCCCGCACGGCACCGTCGTGCTGCGCACCGCCACCGCCCCGGGCGCGGGCCTGGGGCTGACGCCGTTGGCGTGACGGTCCTGGCGGGACGGGACCGGGCCGAGCGCGCCCGGCCCGCCCGGCCCACGGGCCACGCGCGGCCCTCGGCCCACGCGCGACCCACGGGCCACGGCCCACGCGCGGCCTTCGGCCCACGCCGCACCCCGCCCGGGCGGGCCCGCCCCTTCCGCGAGCGCCACCCCTTCCGCGAGCGCCGCCCCCTCCCTACGGCACCGCCCCTGGACTAGTGGTCCGGGTGGTCGTCCGGCCACACCGCGATGTGGTCCGCCGCCAGGTCGACGGCCACCCGGTGCTCCATGCCCAGCGCGGCCAGGAACTCGCGGGGGAGCTGCACCCGGCCGGTCCGGTCGAGCATGACGTACTCGCGCTCGCTCACCGACTCGGTGCCGTCCTCGCGGGTGAGGGTGGAGCGCAGCACCTCCGAGCTGGTGCGCCCGTCCCGGATCGCCACGGTGCGCCGGACCTCGCCCGCCACCATCGGGTCGTGGGTCACGATGACCACGGTGGCGCCAAGTTCGCGGTTGACGGTGCGGAAGGCGTCGAAGATCGAGGCCGCGGTCTCCGAGTCCAGCTCGCCGGTCGGCTCGTCGGCCAGCACCACCGACGGGTTGTTGGCCATCGCCACCGCGATCGCCACCCGCTGCTGCTCACCGCCGGAGAGCTGGGCCGGCCGCCGGTCGGCCAGGTGCGGGATGCCGATCGCCTCCAGCAGCTCCGTCGCGCGGGCGGCCCGACGCT
Source organism: Kitasatospora sp. NPDC058965 (assembly GCF_042741245.1). Taxonomy (NCBI): domain Bacteria; kingdom Bacillati; phylum Actinomycetota; class Actinomycetes; order Kitasatosporales; family Streptomycetaceae; genus Kitasatospora; species Kitasatospora sp. NPDC058965. Next base: position 7,974 of record NZ_JBHYKG010000036.1, on the reverse strand, counting down.
TGTTCAGCCCGGCCGACCAGCGCTCGCCGTTCAACTGCATCGGCAGTGCGACGTTCTGCGCCGCCGTCAGGAACGGCATCAGGTTGCGCGCCGTCTGCTGCCAGACGAAGCCCACCACCTCGCGCCGGTAGCGCAGCCGCTCCTTGGCGTCCATCGTCAGCAGGTCGCAGCCGGCCACGGTGGCCGAGCCGGCGGTCGGCACGTCCAGCCCGGCCAGGATGTTGAGCAGGGTGGACTTGCCGCTGCCCGACGCGCCGACCAGCGCCACCAGGTCGCCCTTGCGCACCAGCAGGTCGAGCCCCTGCAGTGCCTGCACCTCCACCCGGTCGGCGGTGAAGATCCGCACCAGCCGGTCGCAGGCGATGACCGAGTCGTGACCGTAGCCGGGCGCCTGCTCGGCGGCCCGGACCCGCTCCTCCAGCGCCCCGTAGAAGCCGCCCCGGGAGGTGCTCCGCGCGGCGTCGGTCCCGCTGCCGTCCGCCAGAATGTCCGATGTGCTCACCGCTGGTCACCCGCTCTCAACTCGGTATTGATCTGACGCCGTCCGGCCAGTGCGGTCTCCACCAGAACCACGAGGGCGGCCAGCGCCGCCAGCACGGCCGCCTGCTCGGCCACCGCCGCGGGTGCCATCCGCAGCCCGCCCGGGACCGGTACGCCCACCATGGCCGACAGGTCCACCGACGAGCCCAGCAGCGGCGCGCTCAGGCAGGCGATGCCCGCCCCGGCCGCCGCCGCCAGCAGGGCCTGCGGCAGTGCCTCGACCAGGATCAGGACCAGTCCCTGCCGCGGCCGCAGACCCATGGTGCGCAGCCGGGCCAGCAGCGCCGCCCGCTCCGGTGCGGCCCGCAACAGGGTCAGCAGCAGCGAGAGCAGGCTGTAGCCGGCCGCGCCCGCCAGTGCCGCCCAGAACAGCCGGGCCGACGACCGCTCCAGCGGGTTGTTGCCCAGCCCCTTCGCGTAGTCGTCCCGGGTCACGATGTTGAACCGGGCGTCGACCGAGTCCGCCCCGGGCGCCGAGCCGTCCCCGAGCGCCGCGGTCTGGCCGGGCGCCGCGGTCTGTCCGGGCGTCGCGGTCTGGCCGGGCGCCGCTGACGGGCTCGGTGCCGCGGTCTGTCCGGGCGTCGCCGTCTGACCCGCCCCCGCAGCCTGTCCGGGCGTCGCCGTCTGACCTGCCCCCGCGGTCTGTCCGGGCGTCGCCGTCTGACCCGCTGTCGCCGTCTGACTCGCTCCCGCCGGCTGGTCGCTCGACGCCGGCCCGGTGTTCGAGCCGTCCTTCGCCAGCAGGGCCCGCAGCTGGGCGCCGGTGATCCCGTCCCCGGTCCCGAACCAGCCGTTCGGCGTGTCCAGCAGACCCTTGGCGTGGGGCAGCTGGCGCAGCACCGCGGTCTTGGAGACGACCACGATCGGCCTGGTCCCGCCGGTCGGCAGCGCGGGCGAGCCGTCGGTGGTGCCGACCACCGAGAACTTGAGGTAGCCCCAGGCGTCCGGCAGCTGCACCCCGTCCACCCCGGTGCCCAGGCGCCCGGCGATGTCCTGGGAGACGATGGCCGGCACCGGGTCGTCGGGACCGCCCGAGCCGTTGCCGGTCCAGCCGTCCAGCAGCGCGGGGTCCAGCCGGCCGAACCCGACGTGCTCGGCCAGCGCCGCGTACTGCTGCGGATCGACGATCAGCAGCAGCGACCCGCCGAGCAGCGCCCCGTCGCCGGTGGACACCGAGGCCGAGCCGTCCACCACCATGGTGGTGCCGGCCCGTACCCCGGGCAGCTTGTCGGCGGCGTCGGCGAAGCCGGTCGGCAGCGTCCAGGAGTCGTTGCCCAGGACCCGGGCGTCCGCGCCCACCGCGTGACGGACCGCCAGCTGACGTGCCGTGTCGGTGGAGGACAGCACGGTCACGCCGAACCCGGCGGTGGTCACCGCGAGCAGCAGCGCCATCAGCGGCAGCACGGTCGGCGCCGCGCGTTCGCCGCGGGAGCCGCCCGTCGAGCCGCCGCTCGCGGTGCCGCCCGCCGAAGCGCCGCGGGTGGCCCGGGCCAGCCCCAGGAAGCCGATCGCGCCGGGGCGCAGGGCCGCCCAGCGCACCGCGGGCGCCAGCAGCAGCGGGAAGAGCCGGGCCAGCAGCACCGCCCCGGCCACCGCGAGCAGCATCGGCGCGGCACTGAGCAGCAGGTCCACCGAGCTGCCCGGCGGGGCCACGCCACGCCGCCGCACCGCCGCCACCGCCGCCACGGCCAGCACCAGTGCGGCCAGTTCCAGCACCAGTCGGCGCGGGTCGCCGAGCAGTCCGGCGAACCGCGAGCGCAGCGCCGACGGGGTGCGGCGGGCCGCCGAGCCCCGGCGCGGCTCGCGCAGCAGCAGCACCGCGCGCAGCGGGAAGGCCAGCAGGGTGAGCAGCGCCGTCGCGGTCCCCAGCAGCACCGGGGTCTGCCAGCGCGGGGTGGGCAGCAGCACCAGTGCCAGCACGGTGCCCAGCACTGCGGACGGCAGCACCAGGACCGCGGTCTCGGCCAGCAGTCGCAGGCCGATCCCGGTCAGCGAGCCGCCGCGGGCCCGCAGCAGCACCAGCTCGGCGCGCCGCCGGTCCAGCGCCAGCCCGGCCGCCAGCAGCAGCACGACCACCGCCACCGCCCCGGCGCCCAGCGGCCCGATCGCGTTCAGCGGCGCGACCGCCGACTGCCTGCGCTGGGCCTCGCTGAGCAGCGCGGGCAGCATCGAGGTGACCCGCAGCTGCGGAACCTCGGCCCGGTCCGGCAGTTGCGCGGCGATCCGACCGGACAGGATCGACGACAGCAACTGCTGGGCCTCGCCGGTCCGGGCGGCCCGCAGGTGGTGCGGGTCGGCCGGGATCTGCCAGAACAGCTCGGACGGGGCGAACTGGGCGAGGGTCGGAAGCGCGGCCTCCGGCACCAGCGCGCTGACGTTCCAGTACGGCGTCGCCGGGACGGTGGGGGTGTACGCCAGGCACGGGCCGGTGACGCAGGGGGTGGCCGACCAGAACGCCCCCTGCGGGTCGGCCGCCTCGAAGATCGCGGCGACGGTGACCTTGTAGCCGCTCCGGTTCGGCCCCTTGGGCTGGGCGGAGGCGGTGAGCTGCGAGCCCACCTTCACACCCAGCAGGTCGGCGGTCTGCTTGGCCAGCGCCACCTGGAACAGCGGCTGGTCGCCGTCGGTCCCGATGATGTCCGGCAGCTTGCCGTCGACCACCTTGAGGTGCTGCATCTGGTCGTTGAGGCTGACCAGGCCCAGGGTCGGGTCGTGGTCCTCCAGCCGGGGCAGGCCCGGGTCGATCAGGTACCGCACCGTGGTGGTGCGCGCGCCGTAGGCGTTCTCGGCGGGGGAGGGGGCCAGCGGGTCGGTCAGCGTGTGCTGGATCGCCAGCGCGGCCGTGCTGGCGGTGCCCGAGTTGAGCTCTGCGGTGTCGGTGCCCGGCCCGGTGCTCGCGGTCAGCGACCGGGCCGCGGGGGTGGCGGAGGTCAGCAGACCGGACAGTGCCGCGTCGGCGTCCCGGTCCAGCACCCGGGGCAGCCCGGCGGCCAGGAAGGCGGTGACCAGGACCAGCACCGCCAGCAGCAGTCCGGCCCCGCGGGTGGTGCGCAGGCGGGTCCGCACCCAGGGCGCGGCCTGCGGGGCGCGGTTCTCGGCGCGGCTCACATCTCCTCCGGGTGGCGCAGACGGGCGACGGTCTCGGCGGTGCGGGCGGGGCGCAGCACCCGCAGCACGGTCAGGGCGACCGGCAGGGCGGCCAGCGCCGGCAGCAGGATCAGCACCTGCCACAGCGGCAGCTGCACCAGGGCGGCCGGCACCGGTCGGTGCGCGGCGGGGGTGAGCACGGTCAGCGGCACCACCAGGTGCACCAGCACCCAGCCCAGCAGGGTGCCCACACCCAGTCCGAGGACGATGAGGATGCCCTGCTCGGCGGCGGCGGTGCGGGCCAGCTGCCGCTGCGGGGCGCCCAGGGCGCGCAGCACGGCGAACTCGGCGGCCCGTTCCCCGGCCGCACCGATCGAGGCCGCGGCGAATCCGATCGCGGCCAGCACGGCGGCGGCCACGGTCAGCGCCAGCAGCCCGCTCTGCGGTGCGGCGCCCAGCGGGTCCTGCCGGGCCTGGTCGATCAGTTCGGTGTCCAGCAGCGGCTGGGACGGGAAGACGCTGGTGCGCAGCGCGGCCGCCAGCCGGGCGGGCGCCGGGTCGCCGCGCCCTTGGCTCGGCAGCCACCACTCGGTGGGCGCCAGCGGGTTGTCGCCGCCGGCCGCGATCAGCCGGTCCACGGTCGACAGGTCGGTCAGCAGCGCCGCGCTCGGCCCGCCGGTCGGCCCGCCCACGGCCGGCAGGGCCGGCACCGCGTTCTGGATGTGGAAGACCAGCCGGCTGGTCCCGAGCTGTACCGGCACGTCGTCGCCGACCTTGGCGCCGGTCGCGTGCAGGTAGTCGTCGGTGGCCACCGCGCCGATCGTGCTGGGCAGTTGGCCGGCGTCGGTGCGCACCGTCAGCTTCGCCGTGTTGGGCATCGTGCCCAGACCGGTGAAGTAGTGCAGCGCGAGCACGTCGTGGCCGTCGGCGGGGTCCAGCGCGGCGGCCACCGCGTCGAGCGACTTGCCGGGGAAGGCGCGCTGGAACCGGGTGTCCCACTGGTCGTGGTCGGAGGCGGGAGTGGTGGTGCTGTTCCACTGCAGGCCGGCCGGGACGGTGGCGGGCTGGACCGGTGCGCCCGTCGCGTCGGCCGCGCCCACCTGGCGGACGGTCAGCTTCTGGTGCAGGTTGCCGGTCGCCGTGGCGCTGTAGCTGACCTCGATGCCGGTGAGGGTGATCGGTGCGGCCGGTGCCCCGGCCGGTGCCGCGAACATCGCGGACAGGTCGGCGCTGACGGTCCGTTCGCCCTGGCCGGGGAGGTCGTGCAGTTCGGTGGTGAAGGTCATCCCGAACCGGTCGCGCAGGGTCAGGGTCAGCGCGGGGGCGTTCGAGTCGTCCCCGGCCGGGGGGTACCCGCCCGGGACGTACGCGCCGGGCGGGAGCGGGAACGCGACCGGGTCGGAGTACGTGCTGTCGACCGCGACGTCCAGGCTGATCACCAGCGCCTTGCCGGGCAGCACGATGCCGTCGTTCCCGGCCGGTGCGGCGGCGGCCAGCGGCCCGAACAACTGGGCCGGGGTGTGCGAGCCGGTCAGGTCGGAGCGCATGGTCACCCGCTGCGCGGCGGCCTTGGCGTCGACGGCCAGCAGTTGGGCCATGGCGCCGTGCGCCAGCGGCACCTCCTGGCGGGAGACCGGCAGCAGGTGCTCGCCGCCGGGCAGCCCGGTCAGCACCTCGGCCTGACTGACCGCGGGCAGGCCCACGTTGGTCACCCGCAGACCGCCCACCGTGGAGAACTCGGCCTGGTCGTGCTGCGAGGCGGTCAGCGAGGCGGCCTGCCCGAGGGCCAGCATGCCCATCGACACGGCCAGCACCAGCAGCAGCACCGGCCCGGCGTTGCGGCGCGGGCGGCGGGCGAACTGCCAACCGGCCAGCGCGGCGGGCAGGCCCCGGCCGCGGGCGGCCCGGCGCTCGCCCAGTCGGGCCACCAGCGGCAGCAGCCGCAGCGCCAGCACGGTGCCCGCGCACAGGGCCAGGGTCGGTGCGCTGACCAGGACCGGGTCCAGGCCCAGTTGCCCGCCGGCGTCGGCGGAGAGCGCACCGCCGCCGGTCGCGTCGCCGGAGCCGTAGTGGGCCAGTTGCAGGTAGGCGAGCACGGCCAGCACGAGCAGCACCACGTCGGCGCCGGAGCGGGCCAGCCCGGAGGCCAGTGCCTGGCGCCGGCCGGCCCGCCGGTTGAGCGCCGTGCCGACGGCCTGGGCGACGGTGGGGGCCAGCACGATCAGCACCGCGGCGACGGCGGCGGCCAGCGAGACCAGCCAGTCGGCCGGGGCCAGGCCGCCGTCCAGCCGCACCCCGGCGTTGCCCAGCGGGCCGACCCGGCCGAGCAGCCCGAGCAGCGGCGGCACCAGCAGCGGGCCGAACAGCGCGGCGGGCAGTGCCAGCACCCCGGCCTCCAGCGCGGTGGTGCCCGCCACCCGGTACCAGGCGGCGCCGCGCGCGGTGAGCAGGGCGTTCTCGGTGGCCTGGCGCTCACTCAGCAGCCGGGTCACCAGCACCAGCGCGCCCACGGCCAGCACCGCGAGCTGCAGCGCGCCGATCACCAGGGTGGAGCGGGCGACCAGGAGTTCGTCGTGCAGGTCGGCCAGCGCGTCGGGCAGTTTGCTGGCGGCCGAGTAGCCGGAGGTGTTCTGGAAGTCGCCGAGCAGGCCCGGGGTGCGGGTCCGCACGCCGTCCAGCTGGTCCGTGGTGGCGCGGTCGAAGTCCCCGGTGATCAGCCAGTTGACGCCCTGCTGGGCGATCCCGCCGGCGCCGAAGGCACTGTCCGGGGCGAGCAGCGGGCCGTAGCTGGTGAAGCCGCCGACCCGCAGCCCGTGCCCGCCCAGCGGGTCCAGCTGCCAGTACGGGTCGGTGGCGTCCAGCGGGTGGTAGACCCCGGTGACCAGCACGTCCGCCCCGGTGTTGCTGATCCGGTCGACGAGGTGCAGCTTCAGCGGCAGCGATCCGGACTGCAGGCCCAGTCGGCCGACCGCGATCTGCGGCACCGCGACCTCCACCGGCTGCCCGGCCGTGGTCGGCTGCGGCAGCCCCCCGGCGGTGACGCTCACCCGGGCCGGGTCGAGGGTGGCCAGCGTGGTCAGGTCGGGATCGACGGGCTTGCCGTCGGGGGTGCGGGCGCCGGTGGCGGGCAGGCTGAACGAGTGGCTGCGGACCAGGTCGCGCACCGTGGCGGGGACCGGGCCGAAGACGTCGGCGGCCAGTTGGTGCACCTGCTGGTCGGCCTTCGGCACGTTGCCGGCCGACAGGTCGGCGGTCACCGTCACGGTGGCCCGGTCCCGGTCCTGGCCGTGCAGCGCCCGGCGGGCGCCGGCGTCGCCGACCCCGGTGTCGAAGGCGTTGAGCGTGGCCAGCACCGCTGCGGTCAGCAGCACGGTCAGCGCGGCGGCTGCCGCCAGCGCGAGTCGACTGCGCAACCTGCGCAGGACGAAACCGCCCATGAGTGCGTTCCTCCCCCGTCGCGGGCTCCGCAGATCGGAATGAGCCCACCGAATACCGGGCGATGCTGTCAGAACGCGCGGACGGAAGGAAGGGTCGTGCGTGAATCGTTTCCGTTGCGAAAGCTAGCGGGCAGTGTGCATGCCAACGATTGCCCGGGAGCGGTGCTGCGGGAGGTTCGCGCCGGTCGGTGCTCCGGCTACCCGCGCCGGTCGTGCACCGGCCGCCGGCCACGGGCCGGCCCTGCAGCGGCCGCCCACCCCGGCCCACCCGGGGCCGGTCGTGCGGCCGCCCACCCCGGGCGGGCCCGGGGTGGGCGGCGGGGACCGCGACTCAGTCGGAGTTGATCATCGAGGCCGCGGCGTAGACCAGGTAGTCCCAGAGCTGGCGACGGGCCTCGGGGGTCAGGTCGAGCTCGTCCACGGCGTCCTTCATGTGCCGCAGCCAGGCGTCGTGGGCCGCGCGGTCCACCGTGAACGGCATGTGCCGCATCCGCAGCCGCGGGTGGCCGCGGTGCTCGCTGTAGGTGCGCGGGCCGCCCCAGTACTGCATCAGGAACAGGGCCAGCCGCTCCTCGGCCGGGCCCAGGTCCTCCTCGGGGTACATCGGACGCAGCAGCTCGTCCCCGGCCACCCCCTGGTAGAACCGGTGGACCAGCTTGCGGAAGACGGCCTCGCCGCCGACCGCGTCGAAGAAGGTCTCCTCGTACGTTCCGTCACGCCCGATCTCAGTCACTCGACCATCGTCGCAGACGGCCCGCTCGGGCGGGAACGGGCCTCCGGAGCCGCGCCGCGCCCCCGCGGGAGCCAGCCGCAGGCCCGCGGCGGCTCGCCGGGGGGCGGCCGGGGGCCCGGGTGCCCCGCGCGGGCCCCCCCCCGGCGCCCCGGGCGACCCCCCGGGCCCGGCGCCCCC
>NZ_JBHYKG010000035.1:0-40856 GCF_042741245.1 Kitasatospora sp. NPDC058965 | reverse complement strand
CCGCACTGATGGGCCGCAACGGCGCCGGCAAGTCCACCCTGCTCGGCACCCTGGCCGGCCTGCACGCCGCGAGCTCGGGCACGGTCCGGGTCGGCGCCCTCACCCCGCACCGCGCCCGCCCGCGCGACCTGGTGCGCCAGGTCGCGCTGGTCCCGCAGGACCCGCGCGACCTGCTCGGCGCCGAGACCGTCGCCGCCGAGTGCGCCGCCGCCGACCGCGATGCCGGTGCGGCGCGCGGCCGCTGCCGCGCCCTGCTGGCACGGTTGGCCCCCGGTCTGCCCGACGGGGCCCACCCGCGGGACCTGTCCGAGGGCCAACGCCTCACCCTGGCACTGGCGGTGGTGCTCACCGCCGACCCGCGGCTGCTGCTGCTCGACGAGCCCACCCGCGGCCTCGACTACGCCGCCAAGGCCCGCCTGGTGGCGATCCTGGCCGACCTGGCCGCGACCGGCACCGCGATCCTGCTGGCCACCCACGACGTCGAGCTGGCCGCCGAACTCGCCCACCGCACCCTGGTGCTGGCCGACGGCGAGCTGGTCGCCGACGGCCCGTGCGCGGAGGTGGTCACCGCCTCCCCGGTCTACGCCCCGCAGGTGGCCAAGATCCTCGCCCCCGAACCCTGGTTGACGGTCCGTCAGGTTGCCGACGCGCTGCGCGCAGGGGCCGCCGGATGAGCCGCCGCCTCGGGCCGCGGGCCGCGCTCGCCCTGCTGCTGGTCACCCTGGTCGGTCTGGCCGCCTTCGGCTGGCCGCTGCTGGCCGGGCCGCACTCCGCCGTGGTCGGCCACGCCGCCGACGCGCCGTGGCTCTTCGCCCTGCTGCTCCCGCTGCTGCTGGCCGTGCTGGTGGCCCAGATCTCCGAGGCCGGCCTGGAGCCGAAGACGGTGGCCCTGCTCGGCGTGCTGGCGGCGGCCGGCGCCGCGCTGCGCCCGCTGGGGGCCGGCACGGCGGGGCTGGAGCCGATGTTCTTCCTGATGGTGCTGGCCGGCCGGGTGCTCGGCCCGGCCGACGGCTTCGTGCTGGGCGCGATCACGCTGCCGGCCTCCGCACTGCTCACCGGCGGGGTCGGGCCCTGGCTGCCGTTCCAGATGCTGTCGATGGGCTGGGTCTGCCTGGGTGCGGGGCTGCTGCCCGGCACCGCCGGCACCAGGGCCGAGCGCCTGCTGGTGGCCGGGTACGGCGCCCTCGCCGCGGTGGCCTACGGCACCGTGATGAACCTCCAGGGCTGGCCCTACATCGGCGGCCTCGGCAGCGCGGTCGCCTTCGTGCCGGGCGACCCGCTCGGCGCCAACCTGCCGCGGTTCGTGCTGTACTGCCTGACCACCTCGCTGGGCTGGGACCTGACCCGGGCCGCGCTGACCGCCGTGCTCTGCCTGACCGCCGGCGGTCCGGTGCTGCGCGCGCTGCGCCGGGCCACAAGGCGGGCCGCCTTCGCCGCCCCCGCCGCCTTCCGGGCCCCCGCCGGGCCCGGCGAGCCGGTCAGCGCGTCGCCGGATGCCGGGTCTGCCTGACCAGCGTCGAGGTCGCCCGCTCCAGCAGCTCGCACAGCACCGTGTACTCGGCCGGCCGGAACGCCCGGGTCAGCCCCGTCTCCAGCTCCGCGACCTCCTGGTAGGCCCGCTTGAGCGTGGTCCGCCCGGTCTCGGTCAGCTCGGTGACCAGGACCTTGGCGTGCGCCGGCGACACCGTCCGGGAGATCAGTCCCTTGCCCTGCAGCGTGCCCAGCACGGTGGCCATGCTCTGCTGGCTGACCCCGCACCCGCGGGCCAGCTGGGCCCCGGAGAGCCCCTCCTCCCGGGACAGCCGGAGCAGCACCGTGTACTGGGTCATGGTGAGCCCGAAGCTGCGCAGCACCGCCTCGTGATGGGCCATCAGCGCCTGTTCCGCGCGCCGGATCCGAGTGCACAGGTGCTCTGCGGCCGGGATATCGGTCATGCGCCACACAATACTGTTCCATCTCCGCCGGCATATCTCGTTCACTCCAGGAGCTCGCGCCGGGCCCGCGGCGGGCGCAGTCTGGAAGGACCACGGTCCGGCGACCGATGCCGGGCCGGCGAGCGGACGGAGGTGCCACTGCCATGGCCACCTTCATGGACGTCCACCACGGGATGACCGGGATCACGGCCGAGGACCTGGCCGCCGCCCACCAGGCCGACCTGGCGATCGAGAAGGAGGAGAACGTCAGCTTCAAGCAGGCCTGGGCGGACCCGGACTCGGGCACCGTCTACTGCCTGTCCGAGGCGCCCTCGATGGAGGCGGTCCAGCGGGTGCACGAGCGCGCCGGCCACCGCGCCGACGAGATCCACCCGGTCCCCCTGTCGGTCTGAGCGCCCGCGGCAGCACCGTCAATCCCGATTGACGCGGCCCTCTAGGATCAGCCCCAGTACACAGGGGTTTTCGGTTCAACGGGGGTGTCGGCACCATGGGTGTCATCGTCGTCGCGGTCGCAGCGGTCCTGCTCGTCGCGCTGCTGGCCTGGTTGGTCGGCGTCTACAACCGGCTGGTCCGGCTGCGCAACCAGACCGAGGCCTCCTGGGCCCAGATCGACGTGCAGCTCAGGCGTCGACTGGACCTGATCCCCAACCTGGTGGAAACCGCCGAGGGCTACGCCGGCCACGAGCGGGCCACCTTCGAGTCGGTCGCGGCGGCCCGCTCGGCCGCCGCGGTCGAGGGCCTGGGCACCGCCGACCGGGCCGCGGCCGAGGGCGCGCTGGCCACCAGCCTGGCCAAGCTGCTGGCGCTGGGCGAGGCCTACCCGCAGCTGAAGGCCGACGGCCGGTTCGCCGTGGTCCAGTCCGAACTGGCCACCGCCGAGAACAAGATCGCCTACGCCCGCCAGTTCTTCAACAGCGCGGTGCAGAGCTACAACACCGCGCAGCAGAGCTTCCCGGCCAACCTGGTGGCGGGCCTGGGCGGGCACGCGCCCAGGGAGTACTACGAGGCCGGGGCCGCCGCGCAGGACCCGGTGCGGGTCTCCTTCTGATGGTCGCCGTCCTGCTCGGGGCGGCCGCGGCGGCCGGCCTCTGGCTGCTGGTGCTGGCCGTCGCCCTGCTGCTCACCCGCAACGGCAAGGTGCACCCCGCGCCCGCCTCCCAGGAGTTGGGGCCCGAGCCGGAGTCGCCCGCCGTGGTCAGCCTGCTCGGCTCCGGCTGGCGCGGGGTGCGCCACGCGGCCGCCGCCACCGTGCTCGACCTGGCGGCCCGCGGGGTGCTCGAACTGCGCCAGCCGGGCGACGACCCGGCAGCCACCACGGTCCACCTGACGGGCCGTCAACTGCCGTCCGCCACCGCCTGCGAGCGCCGGGTGCTGAACCGGGTGGGTGCGCTGGCCCGCAGCGGCGGGGCGCCGATCGGCGCGATCGCCTTCCGGGCCGACCGGGCGGCCGCCGGCTGGCAGGCCGCGCTGCGCCGCGAGGTGCTCGCCGAGGCCCGGGTCCGCGGTCTGTCTTGGCGCCGGCTGCCGCAGTCGCTGGTCAACGGGCTGCTGCTGGGCACCCTGGCGCCCGGCGCGCTGGCCGCCCTGGCCGTGGTGGTCGGCGGCCACCCGGTGCGGGCGGCGGTGCTGGTCGGCGCCGTGCCGACGGGTGCGCTGGGCCTGCTGCTGGCCCGCTCGGTGGGCGAGCGGGCCACCCCGGCCGGGCTGGTCCGGGCCGGGCACTGGGCCGGACTGCGCCAGTGGCTGCACGCCCACGAGGCCTTCGCCGGCCTGCCGCCGGCCGCGGTCACCGTCTGGGACCGCTACCTGGCGTACGGCACGGCGCTGGGCGTCTCCAGCACGGCCGGCCGGCTGCTCGGCTTCGACGCGGGCTCCAAGCGCCGGGTCTGGTCCGAGTTCGGCGGGCGGTGGCGCGAGGTGCGGATCGGCTACCCGCCGCTGTGGCCCGGGTACGGGGCCGACGGCGCCCGACTGCTGCGCACCGCGGGGGCGTTCGCGCTGCTCGCGGTCGGGGCGGGCGTGTTCGCCGCGGTCCGCTCGGCCGACTGGGCCGCGAGCGACCCGGCGGACGGTCCCGGACCCGCGGCGGTCCTGGGCGCCGGCTGGTGCCTGCTCCTGGTGCTGGCGATGCTGCTGGCCGGCCGGCTGACGTCGCGCACCTTCTTCGTGCCGCTGCTGCTCCTGCTCGCGGTCGGCACCGCCGGCGCCCGGGCCGGCTTCCTGGCCGACGGGCTGACCCGGCCGGGACCGCTGCCCGCCGAGACGGCGGCGATCGTGCTGACCGGCGCGGCCGCGGTCGGCTACCTGGTCCTGCACCGGCTGCGGCGCCGGCCGCCGGTGGTCGTGGTCGGCGAGGTGCTCCGGCTGGAGCGGCGGTTCGGCCGGCGGGCCGGGCACCACCTGGCGGTGGACGACGGCCGCGCCGACCGCACCACCGCCTGGGCCCTGCCGTACGGCCGTCCCGCCCCCGCCCCGGGCAGCACGGTCCGCCTGACCGTCTGCCCGGCCACCCGCACCGTGCTGACCGCGCAGCCGGTCGCGCGCGCCGCCGCGGCGGCCGGAGCCCGCGGGTAGCGGGGTCAGAAGGACCGGCCCTCGCTGTGCGGCACGTGCGCCGCCGGCGTGGGGTCGGGGTGGTCCTGCGGGTCGCCGCACAGCTGGGAGCTCAGCCGGGTGAGCAGCTCGGCCAGGTCGGCGAACTGCTTCTCGTCCCAGTCGCCGAGCAGCTCCGACAACTGGTGGCGACGGGCCGCCACCAGCCGCAGCGCGAGCTGCTCGCCCTCCTCGGTGAGCCGCATCGGCAGCCCGTTGCGCTTCGCCAGCCCGCGGCCCTCCACCTCGCGGGCGGCGGCCTCCACCACGGCCGGCGGCACGATCCGCCGCTCCGCCAGTTCGGCCGGCTCCACCGAGCCCTGCCGGTGCATCTGCAGCAGCAGCCAGCTGGAGGCCGGCTGCAGGTCCAGGCCCGCCTCGGCGGTGATCCGCCGGTACAGGTCGCGCCGGGCCTCCCGGCTGTTCAGCACGGCCAGCGCGCGGGCGATCTCGTCCACCGAACTGCGCTCCACCGGGTTCATCCCGATCGACTCGGACAGGTCCGGCGCCGTCACCGAGGCCCGCAGCGGCTGCTCCTGGACGAACAGCGCCAGCACGAAGGCCACCGCCGCCACCGGCGCCGCGTACAGGAAGACCTGGGAGATGGAGACCGCGTACGCGTGCAGCACCCCGTGCTGCACGGCCGGCGGCAGGGTGTGCACCACCCGCGGGTCGGAGCTGATCGTGCCGGGGGTGAAGCCGGGCGGCAGCTGCACCCCGCTCAGCGCGGCCGCCAGCTTGTCCTTCAGCCCGGTGGTGAAGATGGTGCCGAAGATCGACACCCCGAAGGAGGCCCCGATCGAGCGGAAGAAGGTGGCCGAGGCGGTGGCCACCCCCAGGTCCTGGTAGCCCACCGAGTTCTGCACGATCAGCACCAGCACCTGCAGCACCAGGCCCAGGCCCAGGCCGAAGACCAGGAAGTACAGGCTCATCACGGTGGTCGAGGTGGACTCGGTGAGCCGGGAGAGCAGCACCAGACCCACCGTCACCACCGCGGTGCCGGCGATCGGGAAGACCCGGTAGCGCCCGGTCCGCGCGACCACCTGGCCGGAGCCGATCGAGGTGACCAGCATGCCCAGCACCATCGGCAGCATGTGCACGCCGGACATGGTGGGCGAGACGCCCTGCACCACCTGCAGGAAGGTCGGCAGGTAGGTGAGCGCGCCGAACATCGCGAAGCCGACCACGAAGGAGATCACCGCGACCAGGCTGAAGGTGCGCGAGCGGAACAGCCGCGGCGGCAGCACCGCCTCCTCGGCCCGCCGCTCCACCAGCGCGAAGCAGGCCAGCAGCACCACCCCGAGCACCCCGAGGCCGATGATCTGCCAGGAGCCCCAGGCGTAGGTCACCCCGCCCAGCGAGGTCATCAGGACGAAGCAGGTGGCCACCGAGGCGATCAGCACGATGCCCGGGTAGTCGATCCGGTGCTCGCGCTTGACCTCGACGCTGTGCAGCACGACGGCGATCGCCACCAGCGCCACGGCGCCGATCGGCAGGTTGATGTAGAAGACCCAGCGCCAGGAGAGCTGGTCCACGAAGAAGCCGCCGAGCAGCGGGCCGAGCACGCTGGTGGCGCCGAAGACCGCGCCGAACAGGCCCTGGTACTTGCCGCGGTCGCGCGGCGGCACCAGGTCGCCGACGATCGCCTGGGTCAGCACGATCAGCCCGCCGCCGCCCAGCCCCTGCAGGGCGCGGAAGCCGATCAGCTCGCCCATGTTCTGCGACAGGCCGCACAGCGCGGAGCCGACCAGGAAGATCACGATGGAGGCCTGGAAGAACCGCTTGCGGCCGTACATGTCGCCGAGCTTGCCCCACAGCGGGGTGGCGGCCGTGGAGGCCAGCAGATAGGCCGTCACCACCCAGGACAGGTGTTCCAGACCGCCCAGGTCGCTGACGATGGTGGGCAGCGCGGTGGACACGATGGTCTGGTCCAGTGCGGCCAGCAGCAGGGCCAGCAGCAGCGCGCTGATCGGCACCCAGAGGTTGTGGACCGGGGCCTGTTGCGGGACGAGCGGTGCGGTGTCGGTCGCCGGTTCCGCCATCGGGGGGCCTCCAGGTGATGCGCCGTCCGGTGTCTCGTCCTCATCGTGTCAGATTTGTCCGTATATGTGATGGACAGTTGGGCCATTAGTAAGCCGGGCGGGCCTGTCGGCCGCACAGGTCCTGCTGCATAATCGGGCGCGTTCGACGCACCGACGCTTCCAGGAGGACCGGTCCCATGCCGGGATTCGACCAGCCGGGCTCCGGGCCGGATCCCGATCTGACCGAGACCGCCGTCATGCCGCACGTCGAGGGTCCGCCGCTGGTGCGCCCGTACGCGCCCGCGGCACCCGCCGGCGCGCGGTTCGCCGCCCCCGGGCAGCAGCAGCCGGTGCCGCCGATGCCGCCGCAGGCCCCCGGGCCGTACCAGGCCCCGCCGGTGCCGTACCAGCTACCGTCCGGACAGCCGCCGCAGGCCCCGCCGGTGCCGCCGCAGGCTCCCCCCGTACCGCCGCAGGCCCCGCCGGTGCCGACCGCGGCGCAGCCGATGTACGGTCAGGTCCCGCCGATGCCGGTCGGCGCCCCGCGCCATCCGCAGCCGCCGGCGGCTCCCCCGGTGCCCGCCGCCCCGCCGGCCGCCGAGACCACCATGCTGCTCCCGCCCGCCCCGCCCTCGGCCGCCCCGCGCGAGCTGGGCCTCTTCCCGCTCGCCACCGACGAGCCGCGGTCCAGACGCGCGGCCCGCCGGTCCGGACAGCGGCGCACCGGACTGGTCGCCGCGGCCGGCGCCGGCGTGGTGCTGCTCGGCGTCGGCCTGGCCTTCGCCCTCTCCCCCGGCGCCGACGGCAACCGCACGGCACTGCCGGTGCAGCCCACCGGCGTCCAGGACCCCAGCCCCAGCGATCAGCCCAGCGCCTCCGACGCCCCCTCGGCCGCCGCGCAGACCGGCTCGGCCGCCCCCACCTCGGCCAAGCCGACCGTGGCCCCGAAGAGCAAGGCCCCGGCCCCGGCCCCGACCACGGCGGCCCCGCCGACCAGCCAGGCCCCCAAGCCCACCCCGAGCGCCAGCCCGACGCCGAGCCCGACGCCGACCGGCCCGCCGCAGACGCTGCGCCTGGGCTACTCGGGCCCCGAGCTGGCCGCGCTGCAGCAGCAGCTGATCGCCGCGGGCTGCGCCGGCAGCCTGGATCCGGCCCAGTACGACTGGGACACCGCGATGGCGGTGAGCAACTTCCAGCAGGCGAACCACTCGCTCCGCAAGGAGGAGTGGGGCGCCTACACGCCCGCCACCCGGGCTGCCCTGACCTCGGGCAAGACCTGCTGACCCGCCGTCACCCCGTGATCGCCCCGACGATGCTCACGCCCGCCAGCACCAGCATCGCGGCGGCGGCGACCCGGATGATCACCTTCATCGGGACGTGCTTGAGCAGCTTCTGACCGCCCAGGATCGCCAGCCCGCCGACGGCGCACAGCGCGAGCCAGGCGCCCAGGCCCACCGACAGCGGGTCGGCGTACTTGGCGGCCAGGTTGGCGGTCATGATCTGGGTCAGGTCGCCGAACTCGGCCACCGCGACCACCAGGAAGCTGGCCCCGGCCACCTTCCAGAACCCGTTGGAGCCGGGCTTCTTCGCCTCGTGCGGCTCCTCCTCGTGCTTGTGCAGCAGCAGCATCACCGCGCCGGCCAGGAAGAGCAGGCCGGTCACCAGCTCCACCCAGCGGTGCGGCAGCAGCGCCAGCAGGCTGCCGGCCACCAGCGCCAGCCCCACCTGCACCGCCATCGCGGCCGCGACACCGGCGAACACGTAGGCGGCGCGGTACTTGGTGCCCAGCATCAGGGCGGCCAGCGCGGTCTTGTCCGGCAGCTCGGCCAGGAAGATGATGCCGAAGGTCACGGCGAAAACGGTCAGGCTCATCAGGTCGAGAATCCCTCGGTTGCGGCTGCCCGGCCAGTCCCGAAGAGCAAAAGAGACCTCGGCCCGGCAGCACTGGTGTGGTCACAGCACTGCGGCCGAAGGTCTCGCCGACACGTCGTGACGTGTCCCGGGCGCCGGGCCCCTCATCGCTGAGCGGCCAGTATGTCGACGGTCCGGTGGAGGGCTACTCCCCTTCAACGCCTCCACTCTACCGGACGCCGCACCAGCCCCCGCCCCACCAGCTCCAGCACCACCACGACCGCCACCGCCTCCACCGCCAGCAGGGCCACCAGCACGAACAGCTGCACCGCCCCCGCCGCCACCGGGGAGGCCCCGCCCAGCAGCATCCCGACGAACGCGCCCGGCAGCGTGACCAGGCCGACCGTGCGGGTCTGGTCCAGCGCCGGCACCAGCGAGGTGGCCGCGGCGGTGCGGCAGATCTCCAGCCGCGCGTCCCGGTCCTCGAAGCCGAGGGCCAGGGCCGCCTCGACCTCGCCGTGGCGCTGGGTCAGCTCGTCCAGCGCCCGGCGGCCCGCCAGCGAGGTGGCGGTCAGCGCGCCGCCGATCAGGATCCCGGCCACCGGGACGATCGACAGGCCCTGCCAGGGCAGCAGCCGGCTGCCCAGCAGCAGCGCCAGCACCGGCAGCACCCCCGCGCCGATCGGCGCGGCCGCCCAGGCCCAGGACCAGCCGGGCGCGTCCGTCATCCGCCGCCCGGCGGTGCGCACCGCGACCGAGAACATCACCAGCACGAAGAGCGCGGTCCACCAGAGCGAGTGCACCACCCAGGTGATCACGGAGGCAACGGCGGCCAGCTGCACCACCGCCCGCACGCCGGCCCGCAGCACGTCCTTGCCGTGCCCGAGCCGCCCCCAGCCGGCCACCGCCACCCCGGCGGCCAGCAGCACCGCCATCGCCACCCCGAGCGCGGGGGTGACCGGCAGCAGCTGGTTGCCGCCGCCCGCCGCGCCCAGCTGCCGGACCGTCAGATCCAACTGGTGAACCACATGTGGTCCTGCCACTCGGTCATCGGGATCACCTGCGCGGTGTACAGCGGCAGGAAGTAGAGGAAGCAGCCCACGATCGCCAGCACGATGCCGCCGGCCGCCGCCGCCCCGTAGGCCCGCCGGCGCGGCGGGCAGCCGGGCGGCCCGAGCAGCGCCCCCAGCAGCTGGGCCACCGCGAGGCAGAGGAACGGCACCAGCACCACCATGTAGAAGGAGAAGATGGTGCGCTGCTGGAAGCCGAACCAGGGCAGGTAGATCGCCGCCACCGCGCAGAGCACCGCGCCCGAGCGCCAGTCGCGCCGGAAGAACCAGGCCCACAGCAGGTAGGCCAGCGCGAAGCAGGCGGTCCACCAGAGCAGCGGGGTGCCGAGCGCCAGGATCTGCGTGGTGCAGCCGCCCGGCGCGGTGCAGCCCTGCTGCCCGGTGCTGACGGGCTGCCAGTACATCGACACCGGCCGGCCCTGGACCAGCCAGCTCCACGGGTTGGACTGGTAGGTGTGCGGGCTGGTCAGCGTGGTGTTGAAGTGCCACATCTCCGACTGGTAGTGCCACCAGCCCTGCCAGGCGGCCGGGCCGAAGCCGGACCGCCCCGCGCCCCACTGCCGGTCGTAGCCGCCGGAGGTGGCGAACCAGCCGGTCCAGGAGGCCACGTAGGTGAGCGCCCCGACCACCACCATGGAGACGAAGGCGGGCCCGGCGTCGTGCCGCAGCATCGCCCGCCACGGCCGCCGGGCGCCGGCCCGGCGCCGGCCGGCCTGGTCCCAGAGCACGGTGAGCAGCCCGAAGGCGGCCAGGATCTGCGCGCCGTTCCACTTCACCGAGCAGGCCGCGCCGAGCAGCAGCCCGGCCGCCAGCCGCCACGGGCGCAGGCCCAGCCGCACGGCGTCCCCGTCGACCCCGTCGGCGAACAGCCGCTCCCGGGTCCGGTCGCGGTCCACCAGCAGGCAGCCGAAGGCGGCCAGCACGAAGAACATCAGCACGCCGTCGAGCAGCCCGGTGCGGCTCATCACCAGTTGGAGGCCGTCCACCGACATCAGCAGCGCGGCGGTGCACCCGAGCAGGGTCGAGCCGAACAGCCGCCGCCCGATCCGGGCCAGCATCAGCACCGTGACGGTGCCCAGCAGCGCCACCATCACCCGCCAGCCGAACGGGTGCAGGCCGAAGGCCGCCTCGCCGAGCGCGATCACCCACTTGCCCAGCGGCGGGTGCGCCACGAAGGCCGGCGCGCTGCCCAGCGGGATCACCTGGGGCACGGCGAGGAGCTGCTCGTTGGCGTTGCTCGGCCAGGTGCCCTCGTACCCCTGCTGGAGCAGCGACCAGGCGTCCTTGGGGTAGTACGTCTCGTCGAAGACGAAGGCGTTGGGGTGGCCCAGGTTCCAGAACCGCAGCACCCCGGCGAACAGCGCCACCGCCAGCGGCCCGAGCCAGCCCGCGTACCGGACCAGCCAGGGCAGCCGGGCGGCCAGGCCGTCCAGGACCGGCGAGCGGCCGGTCACCGGGGCCGCGTGCGCCCCGCCGACCGGCCGCTCGATGACTGCCGTCTCTGCCATCGCCCCACCGTCGACTCGTCGGTCACCGCCGAGCCGGGGTGCCGGCGATCTCCCCGGTCAGCCTCTCATGCCGCCGTCTGCAGCTCGCGGACCGGCGCGGGGCTCGGGCTGCCCACCGGCTCGGCGGCGTTGTCCTGGGCCGGCGTGAGGGAGCCGCGCAGGCGCAGCGCCAGCACGATGATCAGCAGTGTGCAGCCGGTCATCGCGAGCAGGTAGAGCGGCCAGGTGCCGGAGCCGACCAGCAGCACGCCGACAGCCGGGCCGACCGCGATCGCGGTCTGCTTCACCAGCGCGAAGGCCGAGTTGTAGGTGCCGAGCAGCCGGGCCGGGGCCAGGTCGGCGACGATCGGGCCCAGGGTCGGCGCCAGCATCGACTCGCCGACGCCGAACAGCACGTAGATCGAGACGATCGCCACCGTGGCGGCCACGGCCTCGCCGCGGACCAGGCCGGCCAGCAGGGCCATCGCCCAGGCGCCCAGCCAGACCACGCCGGTGGCGGCCATCGCGGTGGTCCGCCGCCGCTTGGCGGTGATCCGCACCATGATCATCTGCAGCAGCACGATGGTCACCGCGTTGGCCCCGATCGCCAGACCCAGGGTGGACGGCGCGGTCTTCACCGTGTCGGTGGCGAAGGCCGCGACGCCCGACTCGAACTGGCCGTAGCAGGTGAAGAAGATCAGCCCGGCCAGCAGGCAGAGCCGCAGCATCGCCTTGTCCGCCCGCAGCGCCCGCAGCGCACTGGGCGCCGGACCGTCGCCCACCAGGACCGGCGCCGGTCCGGGGATCCGGGCGGTGCCGGTGACCAGCGCCAGGCCGAGGAAGGTGAGCGCCTCGATGGTGAACAGCCGGGTCAGGCTGGCCGGCTCGGCCACGTCCACGATCTGCCCGCCGACCAGGGCGCCGATGCCCATGCCGAGGTTGACCAGGGTGAACTGCAGCGCGAAGGCGTGCGAGCGGGTCTTCGGGGTGGAGCAGCGCACGATCATGGTGGCCAGTGCCGGCTGGCAGGTGGTCACCCCGCCGCCGAACAGGAACGAGGCCACCAGCAGCCCGGCCGTTCCGCCCGCCTGCCCGAAGGCGAAGGCGCCGGTGGCGGCCAGCGCGCAGCCGGCCAGCAGCACCGGGCGCGGCCCGAACCGGTCGATGCCCCGGCCCGCGAACGGCAGCACCACCAGCGCGGCCAGCGCGAAGACGGTGAAGACCATGCCCGCGGCGAGCGAACCCAGCCCGCGCACCTGGTCCACGTACACGAACATGTACGGCAGCGTGAAGCCGCTGCCGAAGGCGCTGAGCGCGTTGCCGAGCTGGACGCGGCGCAGGGTGCCGCCCGCACCGTACCTCTGCTTCTTCATCGGGGACACCCCTTCTCACTTCAACTCGGAAGACTTCAGAGCTAAACTCTAAGAGGCGAAACAATATTTCGTCAAAGTCTTAACCGGCCGAGGGATCGTGGGAGACTGGGCCCATGACTGCACCCAAGCCGGGCGGCCAGGACGCCGGCGAGCTCGACATCGCCGAACAAGTGGCCATCTACCAGCGGGAGTTCCCCACCGTGGACCCGCAGGTGGAGACCATCGTCTCCTCGCTCTCCCGGGTCTCCCGGCGGATGGGCGTGGCCTACTCGCGACAGCTGACTGTGCTCGGGATCACCAGCGCCGAGTGGGAGGTGCTCAAGGCCCTGGTGGTGGCCGGCAGCCCCTACCGGCTGGGCCCGGGCGAGCTGGCCAAGCGGCTCGGCCTGACCCCGGCCGCGATGACCCACCGGATCGACCGGATGGTGACCGAGGGCCTGGTCACCCGGGAGCGGGACGAGGCCAACCGGGTCCGGGTGATCATCGAGCTCACCGAGGACGGCCGCGACAAGTGGCTCGAATCGATGCGGATGGCCGCGGTCTTCGAGGAGGACCTGCTCTGCGACATCGGCGCCGAGGAGCGCACCCTGCTCTCCGGCCTGCTCGGTCGGATGCTGCGCCGGCTCGAGGACGAACAGGCCTGACCCGGGCCGCCGCGGCCACCGGGCCGGTGCGCGGCGGTCACCGGCCCGTCCGGTGGTGTTGGCGTGTCGTTGAGTGGCGGGCGGGGGTGGCCGACGGCAGGGTGAGTGCTGAGGGACTTCGACGCGCGTGCGTCGGTCCGGACCACTCCCGCCCCCTGGAGGCGACACCCATGCCCGTGGTCAGCAACCCGTACACCCCCGGCACGCCGTGCTGGGTCGACCTGATGGCCCCCGACCAGCAGGCCGCCATCGACTTCTACCGCGACCTGTTCGGCTGGCAGGGCGAGAAGGGCCCCGAGGAGTTCGGCGGCTACGCGGTGCTCACCCTGAACGACAAGCCGGTGGCCGGCATCGGACCGGCGATGGCGATGGGCGACAACCCGCCCCCGCCCACCGTGTGGACCACCTACCTGGCCACCGACGACGCGGACGCCGCCGCGGTGCGGATCACCGAGGCCGGCGGCCAACTGCTCTTCCCGGTGATGGACGTCGGCACCACGGGCCGGATGCTGGTGGCCACGGACACCACCGGCGCGGTCTTCGGCGTCTGGCAGCCGGTGGACTTCTTCGGCGCCCAGGTGGTCAACGAGGCCGGCGCGCTGATCTGGAACGAGCTCAACACGACGGACACCAAGGCCGCCACCGCCTTCTACGCCGCCGCCCTCGGCATCGAGATGATCCCGATGGAGGGCATGGAGACCTACCTGGGCCTGAACGTGGCCGGCAAGGTGGTCGGCGGTGCGCAGAGCCTGGAGAACCACCCCGCGGGCACCCCGCCGCACTGGGCCGTCTACTTCGCGGTGGACGACGTGGACAGCACGGTCGACGCCACGGTGCGGGCCGGCGGTGCGCTGCTGATCCCGGCGATGGACACCCCGGTCGGCCGGATGGCCGGCCTGGCCGACCCGCAGGGCGGCGCCTTCTGGGTGATCAAGCCGGAGATGCCCGAGGAGTCCTGACGGACGGTCCGGACGGGCCGCGGCCCCGGAGCGTGAGCGCTCCGGGGCCGCGGCGGCTTTCCGTGCGGGCGGGTCAGCAGGGACCGTTGTCGGTCCACACGCCCCAGGCACCGCTCAGGGTCGGGTCCTCGTTGGTGGTCCACCACTTGTTGGTGTAGTTGTGGCCCTTCCAGGAGACCTTGGTGCCGGCGGTGGCGTACACCGTGCTCGCGTTCCAGCTCGGCGCGGTGCAGGTGCCGGCCGGCGGGGTCGAGGCCGGCGGGGTGGTCACCGGCGGGGTGGTGACCGGCGGGGTCGACACCGGCGGGCTGGTCACCGGCGGGGTCGAGACCGGCGTGGTCGGCGACGACGAGGTCGGCGGGGCCGGGCAGTTGGCGGCCGAGCCGTTGGTGGCGTTCACCATGGTGTCGAACAGGCCGGTCTGGGTGCCCAGGTCGTAGAGCGAGAAGGCGAACGAGCCGCCCAGGCCGTTGCAGTGCAGGTAGTCGGCCTTGGCCTGGATCGACTGGGCGTTCTCACCGCTCCAGAAGGTGGTGCCGTCGTAGAACCAGGCGGCCTTGGCGGTGTCGTCCCAGTAGGTGTACGACGGGTTGTCCACGAAGCCGTTGAGCTCCTTGAACATCCGGATGCCGTTCACGTTGCCCGAGTCGGCGGCGCCGGTGGCCGGGCCGGTCGCGCTCTGGAACAGGCCGTGGTTGCTGCCGGCCGGCACGCCGGTCCAGCCGCGGTAGTAGAACGGCACACCCATGTTGATCTTCTTGGCGGGGAAGCCGCCGGGGATGCCGTACTGCGGGTCACCGACCGTCCAGGCCTTGATCGCCTCGTCGATCGAGTACTTGGAGGTGCCCGGCGAGACCGGCGTCATCGGGTCGTTCGGGTCCGAGTAGAGCGCGGCCTGGTGGTTGGTCGGGCCGGTCGCGTCCCAGGCGCCGTGCATGTCGTACGTCATCACGTCCATGAACGTGAGGTACTGGCCGATCTTGTCGGTCTCGTAGTTCTGGATCTTGTCCTGGCCGGCGCCGACCGCCGCGCTCAGCGCGTAGGTCTTGTTGTCCGCCTTGCCCTGGGCGTCCAGCTCGGAGCGGAACTCGGCGAGCAGCGCCGTGTAGTTCTGCTTGTCGGCCGGCGAGGAGTGGTTGCCGGTGTGGCCGCCGCCGCCCGGGTACTCCCAGTCCAGGTCGAAGCCGTCGAAGATGCCGGCCGCCGAGCCCGGGCCGCCGAAGCCGGCGTCCGAGGGGAGGTTGCCCTTGATGAACATGTTGATGCAGGACGAGACCAGCGCCTTGCGCGAGGAGTCGGTCGCCGCCGCGTCGGAGAAGAACTTGGAGTAGGTCCAACCACCGATCGAGAGCAGGATCTTGAGGTTGGGGTTCTTCGCCTTCAGCTTCTTCAGCTGGTTGAAGTTGCCCGCGATCGGCTGGTTCCAGACGTCCGCCTGGCCGTCCACGCTGATGTCCGCGCCGTACGACTTCTCGTAGTCGGCGAAGGCGTCGCCGGCGCCGTCACCCGCGTTGGGGTTGGCGTCGTTGGTGTCGGCCGCCTTGGTCGCCTCGAAGCACTGCAGCGTGGTCGGGTTGATGTTGGCGAAGTCGTAGATCATGTAGTCCAGCTTCCCGGCGACGCCGGTGTCCTGGGCTGTCTTGGGGTAGTACGCGTTGGCGTACACCGACCACTGGTCGAAGTAGGCGACCTTGAGGCCACCGCTGGTGGCCTGCGCGCCGGTGGTGTTGGTGGCCGCCGCGTTGGCGGTGCCGCCGGAGGTCAGGGCGAGCGAGGCGCCGAGCAGCAGCGAGGCGGCGGTGCCCAGGGCGAGGGCCGCGACGCCCTTGGAGCGGCGGCGCTTGCCGCCCTTCTCCGTGGGCTCGGCGGCGATCGAGCGAGTGAGCATGGTTGCGTGACTCCTGAGTGTGGGGGCCGGCATGCCCGGGGTGGGCCGGCCGCTCGGGGTGGGACCCGAGTGGACCTGGGCATGACAGAAAGGGGTCGTGCAGCGTGCGGTGGGCGCGGAGCTCCCCTGGACCGGCGCCGGCGGTTTGGGGCCGCGGGCGCCGGCTCAGGGGCTCCCTGCACCTGCGGATTAAAATGGACTAGACCAGAGGGGGCGTCAAGTGCGGTGCGGCACACTTGAGTCAGCGTTAAGGTTCGCCCCACCGAGGCTCCAGCGCTGAGCTGCGGTTAAACCTCCGCAGGCGAATCAAGGTCCGTCTTAAGTCGTACCCGGGCTGCATCTCGCGTCGCACCCGCCACCCCGGAGCGTGCGACCTCAGCCGCTCGATGCGGACCGCCCCCGCTGCCTAGCGTGGTGGACGTCCCACCCGTCCACTCCCTCGCCCGAGGACCCCAGATGATCGAAGCCGTCGGCCTCACCAAGCGCTACGGCACCCGAACCGCAGTCTCGGACCTGAGCTTCACCGTCCGCCCAGGGGTGGTGACCGGCTTCCTCGGCCCCAACGGGGCCGGCAAGTCCACCACCATGCGGATGCTGCTCGGTCTGGACGCGCCCAGCGCCGGCCACGCCACCGTGAACGGCCGCCGCTACGCCGAGCACCCCGCCCCGCTGCGCGAGGTCGGCGCGATGCTGGAGGCGCGGGCCGTGCACACCGGCCGCTCCGCCTACAACCACCTGCTGGCGCTCGCCGCCACGCACGGCATCCCGAGCTCCCGGGTCGACCAGGTGATCGACCTGGTCGGTCTGCGCGAGGTGGCCCGCAAGCGGGCGGGCGGGTTCTCGCTCGGCATGGGCCAGCGCCTGGGCATCGCCTCCGCGCTGCTCGGCGACCCCGCCACGCTGATCCTCGACGAGCCGGTCAACGGGCTGGACCCCGAGGGCATCCTGTGGATCCGCAACCTGCTCAAGGCGCTGGCCGCCGAGGGCCGCACGGTGCTGGTCTCCTCGCACCTGATGAGCGAGATGGCGCTGACCGCCGAGCACCTGATCGTGATCGGCCGCGGCCGGCTGATCGCGGACACCTCGGTGGCCGAGTTCACCGCGAGCGCCTCCCAGGGCGGCGTCCGGGTCCGCACCCCGCAGGCCGAGCGGCTGACCGAACTGCTCGCCGGCCGGGCCGAGGTGACCGCCGAGGCGGAGCCGCAGGTGCTCACCGTCACCGGCACCGACAGCGAGGCGGTCGGCCGGCTGGCGGCCGAGCACGGCGTGGTCCTCTACGAACTGACGCCGCGCCAGGCATCGCTGGAGGAGGCGTTCATGGAGCTGACCAAGGACGCCGTGGAGTACGAGGCCGTGGTCGCACCGGCCGAGCGGGTCAAGGAGCAGGTGGCATGAGCAGCACGGTCTTCACGTCCCAGCAGGCCGGCACCGCCCGGCTCACGCTGCCCCGGGTGGTGCACGCCGAGTGGATCAAGTTCCGCTCGCTGCGCTCCAGCTGGATCACCCTGGCGGTGGCCGCGGTGCTCACCATCGGCTTCGGCGCGCTGTTCTGCTGGGCCGTGGTCAGCCACTGGGACCGGCTGCCGGCCCGCGAGCACGCCGACTTCACCCCGGCCGAGCACAGCCTGCGCAGCTACTTCTTCGCGCAGATGGCGCTCGGCGTGCTGGGCGTCCTGTCGGTCACCGGCGAGTACTCCACCGGGATGATCCGGGCCTCGCTCTCCGCGGTGCCCAAGCGGCTGCCGGTGCTCTGGGCCAAGACCCTGGTCTTCGGCGCGGTGGCCTGGGTGGTGGCCACCGCCTCGGCGCTGGTCGCCTTCTTCCTCGGCCAGGCGATCCTGTCCGGCAAGCACATCGAGACCACCATCGGGGCGCCCGGGGTGCTCCGGGTGGTGCTCGGCACCGGCCTGTACCTGACCGCGATCGGCCTGCTCGCGGTGGCGCTGGGCACCCTGATCCGCAACACCGCCGGCGGCATCGCCGCGGTCTTCGGCCTGCTGCTGGTGCTGCCGCTGGTGAGCGAGGCGCTGCCCTCCGACTGGCAGAGCCACGTGGTCCCGTACCTGCCCAGCAACGCCGGCGCCGCGCTGATGCACATCAGCCGGGGTCCGAACGAGATGGCGCCGTGGGCCGGCTTCGGGCTGCTCTGCGGCTACGTGGTCGTGGCCATGGCCGGCGCGGCCCTGGTGCTGCGCCGCCGGGACGCCTGACCGACGCGGGTGGGTCCGGTGGACGCGACGACGTTGCACAATGGCGCAATGACCTCCGCGCCCGCCACCCACCCGACGCTGCCCGGGCCGAGCCCCGCCGCG
Source organism: Kitasatospora sp. NPDC058965 (assembly GCF_042741245.1). Lineage (NCBI taxonomy): Bacteria > Bacillati > Actinomycetota > Actinomycetes > Kitasatosporales > Streptomycetaceae > Kitasatospora > Kitasatospora sp. NPDC058965. The sequence continues at coordinate 22,725 of NZ_JBHYKG010000035.1, read as the reverse complement.
CGCCCGCTGGGCGTGCTGCGGGGCTCGGCCCTGCCGCGGGCGGCCCGGCTCTGGGAGCGGCACCCGACCGTGCTGGACGGGGTCGGCGCGGTGCTGCTGCTGCTGGTGACCGCCGGGGTGCACAGCCGAGTGCACCCCGACTGGTGGGAGTGGCCGCTGCAGGCCGCCCTGGTGCTGCCGCTGACCTGGCGGCGGCGGGCCCCGCTGGCCGTCTTCGGGGCCATCGCGCTGATCGCCTTCGTCCAGTGGCTGGTCATCGCCTTCGCCGGCCGCGCGCCGTTCCCGGCCGACTTCGTGGTGCTGGTCGCGCTCTACACGGTGGCCGCGCGCAGCTCGACCCGCTGGACGCTGGCCGCCTACCTGGTGGCCGAACTCGGCGTGCTGCTGCTCGCCGTGGTCAACACCGCGCCGCCCTACCTGCAGATCGACCCGCTCTGGCTGTACCTGCGGGTCGCCTTCTTCCTGTCCGGCGCCACCACCGCCGCCGCCCTGCTCGGCCTCAACACCCGGGCCCGGCAGGCCAAGCTGTCCGCCCTGCACGAGCGGGCCCGGGAGCTGGAGCGCCAGCGCGACCAGCAGTCCGCCCTCGCGGTCGCCGAGGAGCGCAGCCGGATCGCCCGCGAGATGCACGACATCGTCACCCACAACCTCTCGGTGATGGTGGCGCTGGCCGACGGGGCGGTCTACGCCAGCGCGCACGCGCCCGACAAGGCCACCGCGGCGATGCGCCAGTCCGCCGAGACCGGTCGCCAGGCGCTCACCGACATGCGCCGCTTCCTCGGCGTGCTGCGCGCCGACGAGCCGGACGCGCTGCGCCACCCGCAGCCCGGCCTGGGCGCGCTGGACGGCCTGGTCGCCCAGGTCCGGGCGGCCGGCCTGCCCTGCGAGCTGACCCTGACCGGCGGCCCGGCCGGCGTCTCGCCCGGTGCCCAACTGACCGTGTACCGGCTGGTCCAGGAGTCGCTGACCAACACCCTCAAGCACACCGCGCCCGGCGCCAGGGCCGCCGTGACCGTGGCCTGCGTGCCCGGCTCGGTGCGGGTCGAGGTGCGCGACGACGGCCGGGCGACGGTCCCGGCGGCCGGCTCGGCGACCGGCTCGGCGACCGGCGGCGGCCACGGCCTGGCCGGCATGCGCGAGCGGGTCGCGGCCTACGGCGGCGAGCTGACCGCGGGCCCGCTGCCGGGCGGCGGCTGGCGGGTGGCGGCCACCCTCGACCTCGACCCCGACCGCCTGGAGGATCCCCGATGACCGTCCGCGTCCTGCTGGTGGACGACCAGCCCCTGCTGCGGGTGGCCTTCACCCTGGTGCTGGACTCGCAGCCGGACCTGGAGGTGGTCGGCGAGGCCGACGACGGCGCCGCGGCCGTGCGGCTGGCCGCCGAGCACCGCCCCGACGTGGTGCTGATGGACGTGCGGATGCCCGGCATGGACGGCATCGAGGCCACCCGGCGGATCGTCGACGACTCCCCCGACACCAAGGTGCTCATCATGACCACCTTCGACCTGGACGAGTACGCCTTCGCCGGGCTGCGGGCCGGCGCCTCCGGCTTCCTGCTGAAGAACGCCCAGCCCGCGGAGCTGCTCAGCGCGATCCGCAGCGTGGCGGCCGGCGACGCGGTGGTGGCGCCCCGGATCACCCGCCGGCTGCTCGACCAGTTCGCCTCCCAGCTGCCCGCGAACGGCACCTCGGCCGGCGGCGGCGAGGCCGCCGTCGAGGCCCTCACCGCCCGCGAGCGCAGCGTCCTGGCGCAGGTGGCCCGGGGCCTGTCCAACGCCGAGGTGGCCGCCGAGCTGTTCCTCGCCGAGGCCACCGTGAAGACCCACGTCAGCCGGATCCTGCTCAAGCTCGGCCTGCGCGACCGGGTGCAGGCGGTGGTCTTCGCGTACGAAAACCGGTTGGTCCGGCCCAGCTGAGCGGGACACAATCACCGGATGACCGACGACCTGCCCACCCGCCGCCGCCGGGCGCTGCGCACCTGCCACCGCGTCCTGGGGGCGGAGAAGCCCCGCACGGTCCGCGAGCGGCTGACCGAGCTCGCCGACCTCGGCCCGGAGTACGGGCTGGACGAGCTGCCCGACCGCTACGCCACCGGCGGCCCGGTCGCCCGGCTGGAGCAGCGGGTCGCCGAGCTGCTCGGCACCGAGGACGCGGTCTTCTTCCCCACCGGCACCATGGCCCAGCAGGTGGCGCTGCGCTACGGCGCCGAGCTGACCGGGCGCCCGGCGGTCGCCCTGCACCCGATGAGCCACCTGGAGCGCTGGGAGCGGCAGGCCTACAGCCAGCTGACCGGCCTGCGCGGGCTCTGGCCGACCGAGACGACCCGGCCGTTCACCGCCGAGGAGCTGGCCGCGGTGCGCGAGCCGTACGGCACGGCGACCGTCGAACTGCCGCTGCGCGACCCCGGGTTCCTGCTGCCCGACTGGGACGAGCTGGTCGCGGTGGTGGACACGGCCCGCGCGGCCGGCGCCCGGGTGCACTTCGACGGCGCCCGACTGTGGGACTGCACCCCGCACTTCGACCGCCCACTGACCGAGATCGCCGGCCTGGCCGACAGCGTCTACGTCTCCTTCTACAAGACCCTGGGCGCGATCCACGGCGCCGCGCTGGCGGGTGACGCGGCCCTGGCCGGCTACGCCCGCGCCTGGCGCCACCGGCACGGCGGCACCGTCTGGCAGAACTGGCCCGCCGCCCTCGGCGCGCTGGCCGGACTGGACCGGGCCCTCCCCCGGGTCCCCGACTGGACCCGGCAGGCCGCCCTGGTCGCCGACGCCCTGCTCACCCTGCCCGGGGCCCGGGTCAACCCCGCCCCGCCGCAGACCCACGAGTTCCAGCTCTACCTCCCCCACCCGGCCGAGGCCCTGGAGGCCGCCAACCTCCACCTCGCCGAGACCGAGGGCACCTGGTTCGCCGGCTTCTGGACCGAGGTGGCCCCGGGCCTGTCCATGATGGAGGTCCAGACCCGCGAGCAGGCGATGGCGTGGACCGCCGAGGACGTGGTGGCGGTGGGCCGGCGGTTCCTGGAGCTGGCGGCCGCTCAGTAGCGGTCGATGGCGGTGAGGTCGATGTCGATCGGGAACGGCTCGGTGACCTTGAGCCGGTTGTGGCAGACGTCGACCCCGATGTACGTCTGACCGGCCGGCTCCAACTCGAAGACGTACACCACGGGGCGGCCCCGCTCGTCCTCCTCCACCCGCCAGAAGTGCGGGATCCCGGCCCGGGCGTACTTGGGCGGCTTGATCTCGCGGTCCCGGCGCACGGACTCCGCGGAGACCACTTCGACCGCGAGCAGGACGTCCTCGGCCTCGAAGCCGGTCTCCTGGTGGGTGCCCGAGGCGGCAGACGCCCGGATCAGCACGAGATCCGGCTCCGGACGGTCGAACTGTCCGAGCCGCACCGTCATCTCGCGGGCCACCCGCACGCTCTCCGGTGCCGCGGTTCGCAGACCGGCTTCGAGGAGGTACATCACCAGCGAGTGGAAGTACTTCTGCGGACTCACGAAAACCAGGCTCCCGTCGAGCAACTCCGTGTGCGGCGGGAGGTCGGGCAGGCGGTCGAGATCCTCGGCGGTGAAGCCCTCGGCCGGAGGGATCATCCAGTCGGGTACGGCAGTCATGGTTCCTCCCATGGCGGTGATCCTTGCCGACGCTGCCAGCGTATCGGGACGGATTCCGCCACGGACCACTCCCGCGGGTGAACGCGCCGGCTCAGTACCGCACCGCCCGCGCCACGTTCGCCACCACCGTGCCCGACAGGGTGCGGTTGCTGACGGCGGTGGCGTTGGCGGTCTGGCCGGCCGCGACCGGGCCGGGGTTGAGCACCACCACGTCCTGGGTCGAGCCGCTCTGGTCCTTGAAGTCCACCTCGATGGTGTACCGCTGGTCGGTGGACTGGCTGTTCTTGACGGTGACCGGCACCTGGGCCTTGCCGTCCGAGGTGGTCGAGACCGTGCCCAGGGTCACGTCCGCGGTGGCGTCCAGCCCGGCGGTGGCGCTGGCGAAGGCCGACGACGCGGCGGAGGCGGCCTCCGAGGCCCCGGCGGAGATCGCCGAGGAGGCCTGCGAGGCGGCCTGCGAGCCGATCGAGGAGAGCGCCGACTGGGCCGCGCTGACCGCCGAGGAGGCGACCGAGGTGGCCGTGCTCTTGGCGCTGGACGAACAGCCGGCCAGCGCCAGGGCACCGGCGGCCACGGACAGCGCCGCCCCCGCCGCGAGCGTGCGACGGGAGCGGGGGGCGGTGGTGCGGGGCGCGGTCGTGCGGGGCTGGGTGCGGCGGTCCACGGAACCTCCTGAGTACGGGCTACCGGGCCCCACCCTCGGTGGTCACCGGGCCCGCCGCCACCGGAGCGGGGCAGCCGGGTGACGGTGCCTCACATGCTCAGGTAGACCGCGCTGCCCACGCCGGCCACCATGCAGTAGAGGGCGAACGGGGTCAGGCTCTTGTTCTCGAAGTACTTGGTGAGGAACTTCACCGAGATGTAGCCGGCCACGAAGGCGGCGATCGAGCCGGCCACCAGCGGCCCGCGGATGCCGGCGTTCTCCGGCTTCAGCAGCTCCGGCAGCTTGAGCACCGAGGCGGCCAGGATCACGGGGGTGGCCAGCAGGAAGGAGAACCGGGCGGCGTCCTCGTGGTTGAGTCCGCGCAGGATGCCGGTGCTCATGGTGACGCCGGAGCGGCTGATGCCCGGCAGCAGCGCGAGGATCTGGGCCGCACCGATCCAGGTGCCCTGACGCAGGCTCAGCTTGGCGATCCGGCGGTCCGACTCGATGTCCGCGTCCACGCCCGGGGAGTGCGCCGCCTGCGCGCCCGCCCGGCGGCGGCCGCCGCCACCGCGCTTGAGCCGCTCGGCGCCCAGCAGCACCAGGCCGTTCAGTGCCAGGAAGACCGCCGCCGGCAGCGGCTTGCCGAGCGCGGCGCGCAGCGCCTTCTCGGCCACCAGGCCGGCCACGCCGACCGGGATGGTGCCCACGACCAGCAGCCAGGCCAGCTTCTGCTCACTGGTCTCTATTCGGCGCTGGGTGATCGAGCTGACCAGCCCGCGCACCACCCGCACCCAGTCCCGGCGGAAGAAGACGACCAGCGCCAGCGCGGTGGCCAGGTGCAGGCCGACCAGGACCGCCAGGTACGGCGACTTGTCGCCGGTCATCGACAGGTCGGTCTTGTAGGGGTCACCGAGCAGTGCCGGGATCAGGATGCTGTGGCCCAGGCTGGAGACCGGGAAGAGCTCGGTCACACCCTGGAGCAGGCCCACGCCGATGGATTCCGGGTAGGTCAGGGACATGGCACACCCTCAGCTTCGCGATACGGGTCCGGGCAGAGGGCGCCAGCCTACCGAGGCGGGCCGGAACGGCTTCGGGCCCCTCCCCGCGAGAACGTACTACACATCTGTAGACGTTCGGCCGGGAGGGGCCCGAGTTCATCGTCCCGTCACCCGATGCTCATTCCGGCTCGGCCTCCATCGCCGCGGCGGCGGCCTCCCGGACCCCGCGCTCGCGCTTGCTGACCACGCCGTAGGCCCCGGCCGCGGCGGCGACGAAGCCCAGCACGCCGAGTGCCGGCTTGTTGAGCAGGTTCCCGGTCAGCGCGTCCAGCGACAGGCTGCCGGGACCGGCCACCGAGATCGCCAGCGCGCACGCGCCGAGCAGCGCCGGGTACTCGAAGCCGCCCTTGCTGACGAAGAAGCCCTTCGGGACGTGCACCGAGATCGCCCCGGCCATGGTGCCGGCCACGATCGGCCCGGCGATCGGCGTGGCCAGGCCGCTGATCAGCAGCGCGCCGCCGCCCGCCTCGCCGAGCCCGGCGGCCAGCGCGCTCTGGCCGCCGGGCTTGAAGCCCATCGCCTCCATCGCCTGCGCGGTGCCCTCCAGCCCGCCACCGCCGAACCAGCCGAAGAGCTTCTGCGTGCCGTGCGAGAAGAGCACCCCACCCACGGCGGAGCGCAGCAGGAGCAGTCCGAGATCTTTACGGTTGACGCAACCCATGGTGTGTCCTCAATCTCTGCGGTCCCCGTCCCCCATCCCAACCGACCGGGGACCGCTCCTCGACCCGGCGCGGCCATCCGGGGGACGCACCGCGGCCACCCCCGCGCGGCAGGATGGGCCCATGGAGACCGAGTACGAGATGGACGGCGCCGCCGCCACCGACCGCCCCGGCCTGTTCGCGGCCCTGGGCAGCGCGCTGAACGGTCCGGGCGGCTACTACGGGAGCAACCTGGACGCCCTGGTCGACTGCCTGCGCGGCGGGTTCGGCCCGGTGCCGCCGTTCACCCTGGTCTGGCACGACTTCCCGGCGGCCGACACCACCCCCGGCCTGCCGCCCGGCTACGCCCGCGAAGTGGTCCGGGTGCTGCGCGGCGCCGGCGTCACGGTGCGCCTGTCCTAGGCGGCCGCCCGGGCTCGCCATCCTGGGGGGATGTCCGTCCTCAACCTGAGCAGCGCGTTCATCACCTTCTTCGCCGTGGTGGGGCCGCCCAAGGTCCTGCTGACCTACGCCCACCTGGCCCGCAGCCGCACCAAGCAGCAGCTGAACCGGCTGGTGCTGATCAGCTCGGTGCTCGCGGCGGCGGTCGGGGTGCTGATGGCCTTCATGGCGGACGGCATCACCACGTTCTTCCACGTCAGCGACGAGTCGCTGCAGCTGGCCGGCGGGGTGATCTTCTTCCTCTACGCGGTCGGCCTGGTGCTGGGGGTGCACGTCGGCGCCGGCGAGGAGTACGAGGACGAGCTGGCCAACCCGATGGCCGAGGGGATCCGCGAGCTGATGCTGCCGTACGTGGCCAGCCCGCTGGCGATGACGGCGGTGCTGGTGGAGTCGCTCACCAAGGACACCTGGAGCTGGCGGTTCACCGTGGCGGGGGCGTACCTGGCGGTGGTGGTGATCAACACCGCCAGCGTGGTGCTGCTGGCCCCCCTGCTGCGGCGCACCCACCAGACCTCGCTCGAGGTGCTCTCCCGGCTGCTCGGCCTGCTGCTCGCCGCGGTCGGGGTGGAGCTCTTCCTGGACGGGCTGTCGGGCCTCGGGGTGCACATGATCGAGACCGGCGGCCACTGAGCCCGCTACGGCGGCGTCACCGGCCGCCAGGGCACCGGGCTGGAGAGGATCATCGAGCTGGACGGCTGCCCGTAGCCGGCCAACCGGTCGATCAGCGCCTCGAACTGCGCCATCCCCGGCACCGCCACCAGCAGCACGCAGCAGGCCCCGCCGGTCACCCGGTGCAGCTGCAGCACCTCCGGCCAGTTCGCCACCTCGGGGTCGCGCAGCACGCAGCGGTGCCCGTAGCACTCCACCTGGACCAGCGCGGTCACCGGCAGCCCGGCCCGGGCCAGGTCCACGTGCGCGTGGTAGCCGCCGATCACCCCCTCGGCCTCCAGCCGGCGCACCCGCTCGGCCACTGCGGGTGCCGACAGGCTCACCCTCCGGGACAATTCGTTGTACGAGAGCCGGGCGTCCGCCTGCAGTTCGGCGAGCAGTCTGCGGTCGAGGGTGTCCATCGCGGGCTCCGGTTGTCGATCAGCAAGTCCGGCGTCGAAACGGCTCGCGAACGCAAAGCCGCCCCTCCGATCCGGGGTTCACCGCCCATTCAAGACCGCGGGGATCCGCCGGACAATATCCACGAAAAGGCCGCAGCCCGCACCTGTACGAGGGGGACCCGACCATGGCCGCGCCCACCGTCCATACGCCCAACCTGGCCTTCGCCGCCGAGGCGGAGCCCGTCAGCGGCGCCACGCCGTACGAGCGCTACGCCCGCCTGGACGTGCTGCACACCCTGCAGCAGCCGCGCAGCAAGGTCGACGCGGAGCTCTCCTTCATCATCACCACCCAGGTGATGGAGCTGCTCTTCGACCTGCTCCGGCACGAGTGGTCGCTGGCCCAGCAGGCACTGCGGGAGGACGCGGTCGGCCCGGCGCTGGCCGCGTTGCGCCGCGGCTGCCACGTCCAGGACGTGCTCAACTCCTCCTGGGACCTGCTGGCCACGCTCACCCCGGTGGAGTTCAGCGCGTTCCGCCCGGTGCTCGGCGAGGCCTCCGGCTTCCAGTCCTCGGCCTACCTGCTGCTGGAGTTCCTGCTCGGCAACAAGTCCGAGCGGCTGCTGGAGATGTACCAGGACTCCCCCGCCACCCACCAGGAGCTGGCCGCCGCGCTGCGCGCCCCGGGCCTGTACGACGACGTGCTGGCGCTGCTGGCCCGGCGCGGCCTGCTGGCCGGGGCCGAGGCCCCGGGCACCGGCCGCTACCGGCCCAGCGAGGCGGTCGCCGCGGCCTGGCTCACCGTCTACACCGACCCCGCGCAGGCCGAGCTGGCCGCGCTGGCCGAGGCCCTGCTGGACACCGCCGAGCGGGTCAGCCGGTGGCGCCAGCGGCACTACGCCTCGGTCAAGCGGACCATGGGCAGCAAGCCCGGCACGGGTGGGTCCAGCGGCCTGAACTGGCTCAAGGCCGCGGCCGACCAGGACGTCTTCCCGGAGCTGTGGACCGTGCGGGGTGCGCTGTGAGCCTGCCGACCTCGCGCGCCGACTGCCTGGCGCTGGACGCCGCCGACCCGCTGGCGGTGTTCCGCAAGGAGTTCGCCCTGCCCGCGGACACCGTCTACCTGGACGGCAACTCGCTCGGCGTGCTGCCGGTGCGCACCCCGGAGCTGGTCCGCCGCACGGTGGAGCAGGAATGGGGACAGGGCCTGATCACCAGTTGGAACGCGGCCGGCTGGGTCGAGCTGCCGTTCACCCTGGGCGCGCAGGTGGCGCCGCTGGTCGGGGCCGGCGCCCACGAGGTGCTGGTCTGCGACTCGGTCTCGGTGAACCTGTTCAAGGTGCTCACCGCGGCGCTGCGGCTGCGTCCCGGGCGGCGCACGGTGCTGGGCGAGCGGGCCACCTTCCCGACCGACCTGTACATCGCCGAGGGCGTCACCGGCCTGTTCGAGGGCGGGCGCACCGTGCTGCTGGACTCGCTGGACGAGCTGGACGCCCGGCTCGGCGAGGACGTCGCGGTGGTGGTGCTCTCCCAGGTGGACTACCGCACCGGCGTGCTGCTGGACATGGCCGCGATCACCGAGCGGGTGCACCGGGCCGGCGCGCTGATGGTCTGGGACCTGTGCCACTCGGTCGGCGCGCTGCCGATCGAACTGACGGCCTGCCAGGTCGACTTCGCCGTGGGCTGCACCTACAAGTACCTCAACTGCGGCCCCTGCGCGCCCAGTTTCCTGTACGTCGCCGAGCGGCACCAGGCGGTCGCCGAGCAGCCGCTGACCGGCTGGTTCGGCCACGCGGAGCCGTTCGCCTTCGTGCCCGAGTACCGGCCGGCGGACGGGATCGGGCGGTTCCTCACCAGCTTCCCGCCGCTGCTGGCGCTGGCCGGGGTGCGCGCCTCGCTGGAGGTCTGGCAGCAGGTGGACCTGGCCCAGGTGCGGGCCAAGAGCCTGGCCCTGACCGGGCTGTTCATGGACCGGCTGGCCGACCTGGAGATCGTCACCCCGCGCGAGCCCGAGCGGCGCGGCAGCCAGGTGGCGCTCCGGCACCCCGACGGCTTCCCGGTGGTGCAGGCGCTGATCGAGCGCGGGGTGATCGGCGACTTCCGCGCCCCCGACCTGATGCGCTTCGGCTTCACCCCGCTCTACACCTCCTACACCGACGCCTGGGACGCGGCCGAGGCGCTGCGCGAGGTGCTCGCGAGCGGGGAGTGGCGGGCCGAGCGGTTCTCCCGCCGGGGCGCCGTGACCTGAGGTGGCGCAGGGCCGGGCCCTGCGCCACCCGGGTCGGTCGGTCAGCTGTGCCGCCCGCGGCGGCGGCTCAGCCGGCGGCCGAACAGCAGCGCGCCCGCACCGGCGATCAGCAGGGCGCCGGCCGTGCCGAGCAGCCCGGAGGTGCCGGAGCTGCCGGTGTTGGGCAGCGAACCGCTCTCGCTGTCGCTGGCCGAGGCGCTCCCGCTGCCGGAGTGGCTCGCGGTCGGTCCGGTGGTCGGCGAGGTGCTCGGGCTGCCGCTGGTCGAGGGGGACGGCGAGCTCGACGGGCTCGGCGAGGTCGAGGCGGACTCCGAGGGCGAGGGCGACGTCGTCGGGGAGGCGGTCGGGGTCGGCGTCGGGGTCGGCGTGCTGCCGCAGTCCGGCAGGTCGCCGTCGAACGGGTAGGCGTGCAGCTCGTAGCCGCCGCCCCCGCTGGTCTGCAGCAGGTTGCCGGCCAGGTAGACGCGGCCGTTGACGCCCGCCGTGGACAGCGTGGTGGTGCCGGCCGCGTTGCCCGCCATCACCGAGCCCTGGAACTGCCCGGTGCCGGTGACGGTGCCGCTGGTCGCGGTCGGGAAGTTCCACATCAGCCTGGGCCGCAGCCCGGTCAGCGGGTCGCTGTTGTCGCCGGTGCCGCTGTAGGTGTTGATGGTGGGGCTGTCGCCCAGCATGTTGACGACCACCGTGGCGCCGGCCGGGATGTTGGCGAAGACCAGGCCGATCTGGCCGCCGCTGCCGCTGGTCAGGTTCTGACTGACGTTGAAGACCTGCCGGGCGCTGGTCCCGTCCCCGGTGAAGGTCGCCTCGCTGTTGGTGACCGCGACCGTGCCGGTCGCGGTCTGCCGGGCGGCGCAGCTCGAGAACTCCTCGATGGTGGTGCGCAGCGGGCCGTAGGTGTCCTTGACGGTGGTGTCGTGGATCTTCTGCCCGGTCGGTTCCACGGTGATGGTGCCGGCGCCGCCGAGCGCGCCGCCGTAGCGCAGGTTGCCGTACGCGATGCTGGTCGGCGGGGAGTCCGGGCCGCCGACGATGAGGTTGTTGCCGGTCTGCGAGGTCACGTTGCCGCCGACGGTGACGAAGTCGTGGCCGTTCGGCGGGGGCACCCGGGAGCCGACGCCGACCACGCCCATGTTGAAGGAGCCGCCGCCGTTCTTGTCCACCGTCAGGTCGCCGAGGGCGACCACCCAGCCCTCGGCCTCGGCGGCCCGGCCGCTGACCGTGTAGTTCCCGCCGGCGAAGATGTTGATGTTGGTGTCGCGGCCCGCGAACCCCTCGTTGTTCGGCGGGTTCCAGCTCGACGGGCAGTCCGGCCCCCCGCACGGCCCCAGCGGCGGCGGGAACGGGATCGCCGCCGCGCGCGGCAGCGGGAGTGACAGCGCCGCCGTCGCGACGGCCGCCACCAGGGCCGCCTTGCTCGCATGCCTCATTCTGTTCTGCCCCTCAGTCCGGCCGATCGCTGGCCCTAGCGGTCATACCGGGACATCAAAGGGTGAATCGGACACCCGCTGCGGCGCACGACACCGCACCACTCCGAAAAGCCATATGAATGCCACTCGGTCGGCCCAACCCGGGACCGCCGATCGGGGCTGTTCGGAACGGGTGTTAGCGTGCCAGGCGGACCCGCGGCCCGCGCGGTCCGCGGACCGAGTGAAGGCTGTCGAAGACCCCATGGCCAAGTTCCTGCTGAGCCTGCACCTGCTGGCTGCCATCGTCGCCATCGGACCGGTGACGGTCGCCGCGAGCATGTTCCCGCGCACGGCGCGCGAGGCGCTGGCGGCCGGCGCCGACGGCGGCGGGGCCGGCTCGGTGCGGGTGCTGCACCGGATCACCCAGGTCTACGCCGCGATCGGGATCGCCGTGCCGGTACTGGGCATCGGCACCGCGCAGGTGATGGGCCTGATGGGCAGCGCCTGGATCATCGCCTCGATCGTGCTGACCGTGCTCGCCGCCCTGGTGCTGCTGGTCCTGGTGCTGCCCCGCCAGGAGGCCGTGGTGTCCGCACTGGCGGGCGAGGGGGCGGGCGAGGGCGACCGGGCGGGTGCGCTCGCCGGGCTCAAGCTGCTCACCATGGGCACCGGGGTGTTCTCGCTGCTCTGGGCCGTGGTCACGGTGCTGATGGTGGTCCGCCCGGGCTCCAGCACGCACGCCTGACCGGGCGTCAGCCGCCGTTCCAGGCGGGGTGCCGGGGATCGTCCAGCCGGATCGTCAGCTCCGCGACCTCCGCCGGCCCGACCTCCTCCTCGTACCGCGCGAAGGCCGGCAGCGTCCACTGCTCCGCGGCCGGCGTGCGGCGGGCCAGCGCTCCCGGACCGAGCATCAGGTGGACGCCGAGGTCGAACGGGAACCAGCGCCCGAACAGCAGCGGCCCGTCCACCAGGACCACCGTCCCGGGGTCCAGCCGGCGGTAGGGGCTGCGGGTGGCCCGGTCGGTGGCCGGGTCGTACAGGTCGGGCAGGATGGTGCCGCTGCCGCCCGGGTCCAGCGGGGTGAAGACCTCGCGGAACAGCGCGTTGTCGTCCAGCCAGCGGCCGTAGTAGGCGTCCGCGTCCTGGTGGCCGTACTCCAGCCGCAGCGAGGCCGGCCGCAGGAAGCCGCCGGCCGGCACCCGCTGCACGGCGCGCCCGCGCAGCCGCAGCTCCGCGGCGAGCGCCTCGGCCAGCCGCTCCGGCTGCGCCGCCGGTGCGCCGTCCAGCGCGATCCGCGGCCAGGCGCCGCCGTCGGCGGTCTCCAGCGCCTCGATCCGGTCGGCCAGCCCGGTGGTCAGGGCCGCCCAGCTGATCGGCTGCAGTCGCATCCGCTCCTCGTCCTCCTCGCGCCCGCGGTCCGGTCAGCGGCCGGGCGGGGCGACCAGGCCCAGCTCGTAGGCGGTGATCACCAGCTGCACCCGGTCCCGCGCCTCCAGTTTGCTGAACAGCCGGGCCACGTGGGCCTTGGCGGTGGCCACGCTGATGAAGAGCTCGGCGGCGATCTCACCGTTGGACAGCCCCCGCCCGACCAGCGTGAGCACCTCGCGCTCGCGCTCGGTGACCTGCTCCATCGCCCGGGCGGCGGCCGCCGGCAGCGGACCGGCGGCCGGCTCCGGACGGCCGGCGAAGTCGGCGATCAGCCGGCGGGTGACGCTGGGCGCGATCAGCGCGTCGCCCGCGGCGACCACCCGGATCGCGCCCAGGATCTCCTCCAGCGCCATGTCCTTGACCAGGAACCCGCTCGCGCCGGCCCGCAGCGCGCCGTAGACGTAGTCGTCGTCGTCGAAGGTGGTGAGCATCAGCACCTTCGACGGGCCCTCCCCCGCGGTGATCCGGCGGGTGCCCTCGATGCCGTCCACACCCGGCATCCGGATGTCCATCACCACCACGTCCGGCCGCAGTTCGTCGGCCAGCCGGGCCGCCTCGGCACCGTTGCCCGCCTCGCCGACCACCTCCAGGTCCTCGGTGTCGCTGATCAGCACCCGCAGGCCGGCCCGGACCAGCGGCTGGTCGTCGGCGAGTACCACCCGGATCACAGCGCCACCCCCGTCGTCGCCGGCAGCGGCAGCCGCGCGGACACCTGGAAACCACCCTCGGGCCGGGTACCGGCCCGCAGCGAACCGTGCAGCAACGCCGCGCGCTCGCGCATTCCGACCAGCCCGTACCCGCCGCCCGGACCGTCCGGGCCGGCGCCGCACCCCTCGTCCACGATCTCCAGCGCCAGCTCGTCCGACCGGTGGTCGATCTCCACCCAGCAGAACCCGGTGCCCGCGTGGCGCACCACGTTGGTCAGCGCCTCCTGGACGATCCGGTAGGCGGCCAGCTCCACCTCGGCCGGCAGCGCGCGCCGTTCGCCGCGCAGCCGCAGCTCCACCCGGACCCCGGCGGCGGTGGTCCGCGCGGCCAGCTCCTCGATCCCGTCCAGCCCGGGCGCCGGGTCCAGCGGCGCCGGACCGCCCGGCTCCGCCCGGCGCAGCGCGCCGAGCATCCGGCGCAGCCCCGCCAGCGTCTCCCGGCTGGTGGCCTCGATGGTGCGCAGCGCGTCGGCCGCCTCGGCCGGCCGGCGCTCGATCACCCGGGCACCCATCCCGGCCTGGATCGCGATGATGCCGATGCTGTGCGCCACCATGTCGTGCAACTCCCGCGCGATCCGCAGCCGTTCGGCGGTGACCGCCTGCGCGGCCGCCTGCCCGCGCAACTCCTCGGCGTGCGCCCGGCCCTGCCGCACCGAGTTGCCGCTCAGCCAGGAGACCAGGAAGAGCAGGACCAGCAGCCAGACCCGGGTGTTGCCGAAGTGGAACTGCGCGGCGTAGCGCCCGGTGTGCTCCACGTTGTACCAGGCGATGCCCAGGGCCACCGCGCCGAGCGCGGCCAGCGAGGTGCGCCGCCGGCAGTCCGCGGCGACGTAGTGCAGGGCGACGATCGCCGCTGCGGAGTAGGCGAGTTCGGTCACCGCGTCGCCCTCGGCGTTCGACAGCAGGAGCGCCTCGAACAGGCTGAGCAGCAGGGCCGGCACCGGGTGGCGGCGCAGCAGCGCGGCCGCGGCCGCGGTGAGGCCGAGGTTGACGATCAGCAGGCGCGGGTCGGTCGGGTCGAGCAGCCACCAGAACACCCCGGCCTGCCAGCCCCGGTCGAAGTGGGCGCCGACCTGGCCCGCGTACCAGGCGAGCAGCAGCCAGCCGGCCGGCGGGACGCGTCTGAGCAGCGGTTGGCGGGGGGTGCTGGACATGGGCCCGATCGTATCCGTCCGACTCCCGCCCGGCATTGGCCCGCGGGCGTACTCCCCGGGGCGGACCGCGGCCGGGGAATGTCGCCGCCGGTCCGATGCCCGTCCCCGGCGCCGCCCGGCAGGGTGGTCACCGTGATCGAAGCCACTGAACTGACGAAGCGTTACGGGAAGACCACGGCCGTGGACCGGCTCGACTTCACCGTCCGGCCGGGCCGGGTGACCGGATTCCTCGGGCCCAACGGGGCCGGCAAGAGCACCACGCTGCGGATGATCCTCGGCCTCAACCGGCCCACCGGCGGCCGGGTGACGGTGGACGGCGTGGAGTTCGCCGGCCGGCCGCGCGGCCTGCGCCATGTCGGGGCGCTGCTGGACGCCGGGGACGTGCACGGCGGCCGCAGCGCCCGGGCCCACCTGGGCGCACTGGCCCGCAGCAACCGGATCCCGCAGCAGCGGGTCGCCCAGGTACTGGAGGAGGTCGGGCTGGCCGAGGTGGCCGGGCGCCGGATCGGCGGCTACTCGCTGGGCATGCGCCAACGGCTCGGGATCGCCGGGGCGTTGCTGGGCGATCCGCCGGTGCTGCTGTTCGACGAGCCGCTGAACGGGCTGGACCCGGAGGGGGTGCTCTGGGTGCGCGGCCTGTTCCGGCGGCTGGCCGCCGAGGGCCGCACCGTCTTCGTCTCCAGCCACCTGATGACCGAGATGGAGCACACCGCCGACGACCTGGTGGTGATCGGGCGCGGCCGGCTGATCGCCGCGCAGCCGCTGGCCGACTTCGCGGCCCGGTCGACCCGGGTCGGCACGGCCGTCCGGTCGCCCGGGGCGCTGGAGTTGGCCGCGGCGCTGGCCCGGGAGGGCGCCCAGGTGCGGGCCGAGGGGGCCGAACTGCTCACGGTGACCGGACTGGACGCCGTGCGGATCGGCGAGCTCGCCCACCGCGAGGGGATCGTGCTGCACCAACTGGCCACCCGGACCGCCTCGCTGGAGGAGGCCTTCATGGAACTGACCGCCGACAGCCTCGACTACCTCGCCGGAGAGACCCGATGACCACCGCCGCCCTCCCCCGCCCGCGGGCCGCCGTCGCCGAGCCCGGTCCGCGGTTCCGCGACCTGCTGGCCGCCGAGTGGATCAAGCTCTGGTCGCTGCGCTCCACCCCGTGGGGCCTGGCGCTCAGCGCGCTCGCGGTGATCGGCCTGAACGTCAACGCGGCCTGGGCCGACTACCAGAACTACCCCGGCTACAGCGAGGAGATCCGCACCAAGGTCTTCGTGCCGTACTGGTCGCTGCACGACGCCTTCGGCCGCAACTCCGCACTGATCCTGATCCTGGCCGCCGGCGCGCTGGGCGCGATGATGGTGGTCACCGAGTACGCCAGCGGGCTGATCCGCACCACCTTCGCCGCGGTGCCGGCCCGGCGCCCGGTGATGGCGGCCAAGGTGCTGGTGATGACCGCGGTGACCACCGTGCACGGGGCACTGATCGCCGGGGTGTCCTGGTGGGCCACCCAGGCGGTGCTGTCCGGTCGGCACGCGGGGATCTCGCTGGGCTACCACGGGGCCTGGCAGCTGGTGGTGGCCTCGGCCCTGCTCTGCCCGGTGGGTGCGCTGGTCGGGATGGCGATCGGCACCCTGGTGCGCACCAGTGCGACCAGCGTGGTGGTCTCGGTGGTGCTGCTGGTGGTGGCGCCGGTGAGCATCCCGGTCAACCACCACTGGCAGGCGGTCCTCGCCCACGCGCTGCCGTACAACGCCTGGCTGCGGCTCGGCCAGGTGAACCAGCCGGACTGGTACCACCAGACGTTCCCGAGCACCGAGGGCGGGGCCTGGCTGGTGCTGGCGGTGTGGGCCCTGGCCGCGGCGGCCGTCACGGTCCTGCCGGCCCGCCGGCGGGACCTCTAGCCCGCCGCGGCTACGGCAACGACGCCACCGCCGCCCGCGCCTCGGCCACCGCCTTGGCGTCCAGGGCGGCGGCGTGGCCGCGCAGCGTGTGGAACGTCTCGATCGCGGCCACGGCGCACAGGCCGGGGATCAGGTCCACGCTGCGCCGGGCCAGCCAGGCGGTGCCCTTGGTGAGCAGCCACCACAGGTCGGCGGCCCGGGACGGGGCCGGCGGGGCCTGCACCTCGGCCGGGGGCGCGCCGACCGGCAGTCCCCGGGCGGCCAGCAGCGCGTGGAACTGACGGGCGATCAGCAGGTGGCCCTGCGGGCTCGGGTGCAGCCGGTCGGCGCTGAGCAGCGCCCGGTCGGTCAGCCAGGGCAGCTCGGCCAGGTGCAGGTGGACGGCCCGGTGCCGGGCGGACAGCTCGTGCACCGCGGTGTTCACCGCCGCCATCCGCCGGGCCAGCGGCCGGCGCAGCGCGCCGGGCAGGCCCAGCAGCGCACCCGGGTCGGGCAGGCAGGCGGTGAGCACCAGCGTGCCGGCCGCGCCGAGTTCGCCCAGCGTGGCGTGGAGCGCGGCCACCGTGCGGGTGATCTCGAAGCCGGCCCGCAGGGTGTCGTTGCCGCCCACCACCACCGCCGCCACCTGCGGCCGCAGGTCGAGCGCCGCCGGGAGCTGACGATCCGTCAGATCGGTGGCCCGGGCGCCGCTGAACGCCAGGTTGTGGTGCTCCACCCGGTCGCCGGCCGGAACCAGCGAGGGGGCCAGCAGGGCCGGCCAGCCCCGCCAGCCGCCGTCCACGGGCGCGCCCACCCCCTCGGTGACCGAGTCGCCCAGGGCCACGAAGCGCAGTGCCCGGGACCGCGGTGCCGGTGCCAGCGCGCCGTCGGGCAGCGTGGGCGCGGTCACCTCGCACGCTCCGGCTCCGGCGCCGGCTCGGGCCCGACGGACCGGGACACCGCGCCCTCGTGCGCGGCCAGGAACGCCGCCACCGCCGCCGACCAGGTGTACCGCTCGGCCCTGGCCCGGGCCGCGGCGCGCCGTGCGGCCTCCGGACGGTCCAGCAACTCCCGTACGGCCGCGGCGAACCCCTCTCCGGTGTCGGGCGCCGGCAGACCGGCCCCACCGATGATGCCCGGCAGCGCCGAGGAGCGGCTGGCCACCACCGGGGTGCCGCAGGCCAGCGCCTCCAGCGCCGCCAGGCCGAAGGTCTCGATCGGCCCGGGCGCCAGCACCACGTCGGCCGCCGCCAGCAGGCCGCTCAGCCCGTCCCGGTCGGCGACGTGCCCGAGGAACCGGGCCGGCAGCTGCTCCCGCCGGGCGCGGGCCTCCAGCTTGGCGCGCAGCGGCCCGGTGCCGGCCACCACCAGCCGGGCCGGGGTCCCGGTGCGGCGCAGCTCGGCCAGCGCCTCCAGGGCCCGCCACGGCCGCTTCTCCGGGGACAGCCGGGAGCAGAGCACCAGCAGCGGCTGGTCCGGCTCGGCGTACCCGGCCCGCACCGCCGCCGACCGCCGGTCCGGGTGCAGCTGGGCCAGGTCGACCCCGAGCGGGGCCTGCACCAGGTGCTCGACGCCGAGCCGCTGGAACTCCTCGGCGGCCCAGGCGGTGGTGCAGACGACGGTGTCGTACCCGCGCGCGGTGCGCCGGTTCAGCCGGTCGGCCAGCGCCCGGGCCAGCGGCTCGGGGACGCCGCGGGTGCGCAGCAGCCCGGTGGCGTTCTCGTGCGAGACCATCGCCGCGGGCACGCCGTGCGCGCGGGCCCAGGCACCGGTCCAGCGCAGCGTGGTGCGGTCGGAGACCTCCAGCCGGTCCGGGGCCAGAGCGGCCAGGGCGCGCTCGACCGCCCGGCGGTCGGTGAGCAGCCGGTAGCCGCCGCTGGCGGGCAGCACCGGGCCGGGCAGGGTGACCACCCGGCCCTGCTCGGTCGTCTCGTCGCGGTGCTCGGGACCGGGCACCACCAGGACCGGCTCGTGCCCGGCCGCCAGGTAGCCGGCGCCGAGGTGCCGCAGCGCAGTGCGCAGGCCGCCGGAGACCGGGGTGACGAAGTTCGCCAGCCGGACGATGCGCAGCGGTCGGGTCATACCGGCTGCTCCTCGGCCTTCTCGGCGGGCTGCTGCGGTGCGGCGACCGGCTGCGGCGCGACCGGGCGCGACGCGGTCTTCTGCGCCGGCACGATCTGCTGCGCCGGCACGGTCGGGTGCGGCAGCACGCTCGGCGCGGCCACGGGCAGCGGCTCGCCGCGGTGCTCGGCGACGACCTCGGCGTAGTGCCGCAGCAGCAGGTCGCCGACCCCCTCCCAGCTGCGCGAGCGCACGTCCGCGCGGCCGGCCTTGCCGTAGGCGGCGCGGCGGGCCGGGTCGGCGGCCAGCTCGGCCACCGCCTCGGTCACCGCGCGCACGTCGCGCGGGGCGACCAGCAGGCCGGTGCGCCGGTGCCCGACCAGGTCCAGCGGGCCGCCCGCGGCCGGCCCGACCACCGGGACGCCGCTGGCCATCGCCTCCTGGATGGTCTGGCAGAAGGTCTCCAACGGGCCGGTGTGCACGAACAGGTCCAGCGTGGCGTAGCAGCGGGCCAGCTCCTCGCCGGTCCGCCGGCCCAGGAAGACCGCGCCGGGGAGCAGTTCCTTGAGCATGCCGGCGCTCGGGCCGTCGCCGATGATCACCAGCCGCACGCCGGGCAGCGCGGCCACCCCGGCCAGCAGGTCCACCCGCTTCTCGGGGGCCAGCCGGCCGACGTAGCCGACCAGCACCTCGCCGCCGGGGGCCAGCGCGCGGTGCAGTGCCTGGTCCCGGTGGCGCGGGTGGAAGCGCAGCGAGTCGACGCCGCGCGGCCACAGGTGGACCCGGGGCACGCCGTGCGCCGTGAGGTCCTGGGCGGCCGGGGTGGAGGGGGCCAGGGTGCGGGCGGCGGACGTGTGGATGGAGCGGATCCGGTGCCAGGCGGCGGCCGCGCCGACCCCGCCGCCGACCCGGTAGGCCTGGGCGTAGCCGGCCAGGTCGGTCTGGTAGACGGCGATCGACGGCAGGCCCAGCCGGCGGGTCTCGGCGGCGCCGCGGGCGCCCAGGATGAACGGGCTGGCGAGGTGGACGATGTCGGGCTGGTGCGCGGCGATGGCGGCACCGAGCCGGGAGCTGGGCAGGGCGACCCGGACCTGCGGGTAGCCCGGCAGCGGGATCGAGGGGATCCGGACCACCGGGAGTTCGGTGGCGTCGGGGCCGAAGGAGTGCGCGGGACAGTGCGAACCCCGGGCCGGTGCGGGGGTGATCACCAGCGGCTGGTGGCCGCGTCGGACCAGGTGCTCGGCGGTGCGGAGCACGCTGTGGGCTACGCCGTTCACTTCCGGCGGAAAGGACTCGGTGACGATGGCGACTCGCATGCCAACGTTGTTGCCGGGCTGAACGTGCGCAGGGCCAAAGGGATCTGTCGCACAGGCGAACGGTTGCCTTCGCTTTACCTCTTTCTTATCTCCGCAGGTTCCACCGGTCCGCCCATGATCGATCAAGACATGACAAAGAATCATGACAAATCCGCGCACAACAGCTAGCCAACCGACCAGTAACCGACTTACCGTCAGGTTTCCCATCCCCGCTCCAGAGTGAGGAGCCCGGTCTTGCCCCCACGCTTGCGGCTCACCCTCGTCGCCGCGCTCACCGGTGCCCTGCTGGCCGCCGCACCCGGTGCCGCCACCGCCTCGGGTGCCCGTCCCGCCGCCCTGCCCGCCACCGCCCCGGACTACTGCGCCGCCCAGTGCCGGGACATCCTGCCGCCCGGCGAGAACGGCAACGCGACACTGGCCGACATCCTCGGCAACAAGCTGTTCGGCACCCGTCCCGCGCACACCGACGACCAGCTCGGCCCCTACGCCGGACTCGCCTCGGCCTACCCCGGCCTGACCGACGCACAGCTGAGCTCGTTCTTCGACGACGCCTCCTTCGGCGTCCCGGCCGACCAGGTGGCCAGCACCAGCAGTCCGCGGTCGGACGTGACCATCGTGCGCGACAAGGCGACCGGCGTCCCCCACGTCACCGGCACCACCCGCTACGGCACCGAGTTCGGCGCCGGCTACGCGGCCGCCCAGGACCGGCTCTGGGTGATGGACCTGTTCCGGCACGTCGGCCGCGGCGAGCTCTCCGGCTTCGCGGGCGGCGCGGCGGCCAACCGGCAGCTGGAGCAGAGCTTCTGGCAGGCCGCGCCGTACACCGAGGCCGAGCTGCAGAGCCAGATCGACGCCATCGCCAACTCCGGCGACCGGGCCAAGCAGGCCCTGGCCGACGCCCAGGCCTACCTGGACGGGATCAACCAGTACATCACCCAGGCCTACAACTCCCGCACCTTCCCCGGCGAGTACGACCTGACCGGGCACATCGACGCGATCACCAACGCCGGCTCGATCCAGCCCTTCCAGCTCACCGACCTGGTCGCGCTGGCCTCGGTGATCGGCGCGCTGTTCGGCTCCGGCGGCGGCGGCGAGCTGGCCTCGGCCCAGGTCAAGGAGGCGGCCGAGGCGAAGTACGGGACGGCGGTGGGCGACCAGGTGTGGCGCTCGCTGCGCGAGGCGAACGACCCGGAGGCGGTCACCACGCTGCACGACGGGCAGTCGTTCCCGTACGCGCTGCCGCCGGACGACCCGCAGGGCACCGCGATGCCCGATCCGGGCTCGGTGGTGCCCGAGCAACTGGTCTACAACGCCACCGGATCGGCCACCAGCACCGCCACCAAGGCGGCCGGCGTGCTGCCCGGCAACCTGCTGACCGCCAAGCACGGCATGTCCAACGCGCTGGTGGTCTCCGGCAAGTACACCGCCAGCGGGCACCCGGTCGCCGTGTTCGGCCCGCAGACCGGCTACTTCGCACCTCAGCTGCTGATGCTGGAGGAGCTGCAGGGTCCGGGGATCAGCGCCCGCGGCGCGGCCTTCGCCGGGCTGAGCTTCTACGTGGAGCTGGGCCGCGGCCAGGACTACGCCTGGAGCGCCACCTCGGCCGGGCAGGACATCACCGACACCTACGCCGTCCCGCTCTGCACCACGGACGGCTCGCCGGTCACCCTGGCCGCCGACTCCTACCTGTACCACGGGGCCTGCACCCCGTTCGACACGCTGAGCCGGGACGACTCCTGGTCCCCCACCACCGCGGACTCCACCGCCGCCGGCTCGTACACCCTGGTGATGCGCCGCTCCGCCTACGGCCTGGTGACCGCCCGGGGCACGGTGGCCGGCAAGCCGGTCGCCTTCACCTCGCTGCGCTCCAGCTACCGGCACGAGGCCGACTCGATCATCGGCTTCCAGATGCTCAACGACCCGGGCGCGGTGCACGACCCGGCGGGCTTCCAGCAGGCCGCCCAGCACATCAACTACACGTTCAACTGGTTCTACGCGGACTCCCAGCACACGGCCTACTACAACTCCGGCAGCAACCCGGTGCGCGCGCCGGGCGTGGACCCCGGACTGCCGGTCGCGGCCGACCCGGCCTACGAGTGGCAGGGCTTCGACCCGGCCACCAACACCGCCCAGTACACGCCGCCCGCGCAGCACCCGCAGTCGGTGGACCAGGACTACTACGTCTCCTGGAACAACAAGCAGGCGGCGGACTTCGGCGCGGCCGGCTTCGGCAACGGCTCGGTGCACCGGGCCAACCTGCTGGACGCCCGGGTCAAGGCGCTGGTCGCGGCCGGCGGGGTGACCCGCTCCTCGCTCACCAAGGCGATGGAGTCGGCCGCGGTGACCGACCTGCGCGGTGAGGACCTGCTGCCGGAGCTGCTCCGGATCATCGGCACGGCCCCCGTCACCGACCCGCAGCAGGCCGCCACCGTGCAGCAGTTGCAGACCTGGCTCGGCCACGGCGCCCGCCGGGTGGAGACCTCGGCCGGCAGCCAGGCCTACGCCGACCCGGACGCGATCCGGGTGATGGACGCCTGGTGGCCGCTGCTCGCCCAGGGCGTCTTCCAACCCGGCCTCGGCGCGCCCCTGTTCGGCGCGCTGACCGGCGCCCTGCAGATCAACGAGTCCCCGTCCGGCGGCCAGACCGGCCCGTCCACCGGCCCCTCGGACGCCAACGAGTCCATCCCGCACAAGGGTTCGTCGTTCCAGTACGGCTGGTGGAGCTACCTCGACAAGGACCTGCGCGCCGTCCTGGGCACCCCCGTGGCGGGGCCGCTGGCCCAACCCTTCTGCGGCGCCGGCTCGCTGTCCGCCTGCCGGACCGTCCTGCTCACCACGCTGGGCCAGGCGGCCGCCCAGACCCCGTCCCAGGTCTACCCGGGCGACGGCGACTGCTCGGCCGGCGCCCAGTGGTGCGCGGACACCATCATCCAGCGCCCGCTGGGCGGTGTCACGGACGCGAAGACGACCTGGCAGAACCGTCCGACGTACCAGCAGGTGGTGGAGTTCCCGACGCACCGCTGACCCGGCGCGCGCCGCAGCGGGGAGGGGCACCGGTACCGGTG
>NZ_JBHYKG010000034.1:0-41842 GCF_042741245.1 Kitasatospora sp. NPDC058965 | reverse complement strand
TGGTGCTGGGCGTACTGATGGGGGCCCAATCGGGTAAGGTTCCCCTAACGGGGATTACGGTTTGACGCAACTTCTGGTGCGGGGGGGGGGTCGGCCACGACCCCCGCCCCGCACCTCGGTGTTCACCCCGCCGGCAGCAGCAGGCAGGCCAGCGCCTCGGCCGTGCCGGGGTGGCGCGCCAGCAGGGCCGGACCGGTCGGGGCCGACTGCTGCCAACTCCCCTCGAAGCCGAGCAGTGCGGCCAGCGCGTCGCAGCTCGCCGGGTGCGCCGCCAGCAGGGCCGGGCCCGTGCCGGTGGCGGTGGCGCTGCGCCGGGGTCGGACCGGGGCCGGCTCCGCCAGCCACGGCGGCGTCCAGGTGTCCAGCGCCGCCAGCTTCGCCGGGAAGATCCGGCCCGCCTCGCGGGTGAGCAGCGGCGCGAGTTCCGCACCGTCCGCCCGCAGGGTGGTGATCAGGGTCGGCAGCCAGGGCAGCAGCACCGCGTCGGGCAGCCGGCCGAACGCGTGGGAGATCGCCTCCACCACGAAGTCGGTCAGTGCGGGCACCGGCTCCAGGGCCTGCACCAGGCCGCTCAGGTACTGCGGATAGGCGGGCAGGGTGAGGGGGTTGCCGAGCAGTGCGTCGCAACGTTCGCGCAGCTCGGCCCGGCTCAGCGTGCCGAGGTGGACCTGTGCGGCCCACAGCAGTGCCGTCTTCGCCGGGTCCTCGGGGTGCGACTGGGCGACGGCCAGCTCCAGCTGGGTCCGGTCGCAGCCCAGCGACAGGGCCAGCGACTCCATGCTGAACAGGAAGCCGAGCATGGCGGCGAGTTGGCGCACCGTCACCTGCTCGTCGGCGAACGAGAGCGGGAGCAGGGTGCAGTAGTGCGCGTACCCGGCCTTGACGAACGACTCGATCCAGCCCGGCAGCACCGGCTCACTCGTCCGGTAGTGGGCGAGCAACCGGCGGATCCGGCGCAGGACTTCGGGTGCCCCGTCGACGCTGCGCTCGGCGGCCAGGACCTGGAGGGCCCTGGTGCCGAGCTCGTCCGCGAGGCGGCGGCTGCGCAGCAGGCGCAGCGCGTCCTCCACCGCGGCGAGCACCACGGCCGTGGTGGTCTGGGGGCCGTTGGCCGCGCGGCGCAGTCGCTGCTCCAGTACCTGCTCGATGCTCACGCCCTCGTAGCCGAGCTCGATCAGCGCACGCTGGTGGGTGCCGAGCGCGAGGTCCCAGGACTCCTGGAGGGACCGTTCGCCGAGCCCCCGCTCGCCCATGACGGTCCGCGCCGCGCCGTCCGGCAGCAGCGACCGCAGGATCCACAGGGCATCGGAGCAGGGCGCCAGTTCGGGCTGGCCGGCCAGGTCGAGCAGAGCCCGCTTCACCCCGCGCTGCTGGAGGTTCAGGCCGAGCGGGGCGAGCCGGTCGTGCACGTCGCGGGCCAGCGGCGGCAGCGACGCGTAGCCGACCTGGCCGACCCGGTCGCCGCCCATCATGACCTCGACCAGTCGCCCCACGTCCCGCCGGCCCGGGACTGCGTCCTTCTCGATGCAGGTGACCGCCGCGTCCTGGAAGTCGTAGGGGGTGGGGCGGGCCCGGTCGCGCAGGCCCGCCAGCAGGATGGAGGTCTCGAAGACGGCGATGGCGTCGGCGGTGGAGGCGAGGTAGCCGTTGCGGCGGGCGGCGCGGACGATGTCCACGGACCAGCCGAGGAGTTCGGCCTCGTCCAGCGCGTCGAGCACCGGCGGGCGCTGCAGGAAGCCGGTGAGCCGGTCGGCGGGCGGCAGGGCGGGGAGCGGCGCCTTGGCGGTGAGCTGCTTGGTGGGTTGCTTGGCGGTGGCCTTCTTCTGGGTGCCCTTCTTGGCGGCGCCGGCCTGGCCCGCGAGGCGGAACGGCCGTACGCCGGTGCGCTTGAGGTTCTTCGCCCAGACCGAGGCGGCGATCGAGACCGATCCGGCCGCGAGTCCGAACTGGGCCTCGATGGCGGCGTGGCTGGACGGGATCAGGCCGTACTGCCAGGTGGTGGCGGTGCGTTCGGTGATCTCGAAGGTGTCGGCGCCGGCCACGCCGAACTCGGCCACCCGGCTGGCCGCGTGGAAGGCACCGCAGACGTACAGGCAGTCGGCCGGATCGGCCCCGGACGCCGCCAGGTGCTCGCGCATCCTGGTCCACATGTACCGCTCGCGGTCCTCGTCCACCCGCACCCGGCGGGAGTCGCCCGGGGCCAGGCGGCGGAAGAGCGAGCCGATCAGCAGCATCACCTGCCGGTAGGTGTCGTGATCGGCGTCGCCGAGCGGGAGTTCGACGTACTGGTGCCACCACTCGGACCAGTGCCGCACCTTGCCGTGGTGCAGCAGGTACTGCTCCAGCTCGGCGAACCGGGGCCGCAGGTCGCCGATCTCCACGCCCACCGCGTCGCCGTGCAGGGCGGACTCCTCGTCCTGCGGGAGGTCGCCGGCACCCGGGCGCGGCTCCCACTGGAAGACGTGGTCGCTGGAGCGGTCCACCAGGACCAGCTCCACGTCCGGGGTCTCCAGGGCGTAGGCGATGGCCTGGTACTCGGCGGAGGCCTCGGTGATCGGCGCGACCACCGAGAGCGGCGCCCAGTCGACCGGGAAGCCGTCCACCTCGCCCGCGAAGGCCTGCAGGGCCACCGGCAGGCGGCAGTTGCGCAGTTCGGTGAGGAGCGGGGCCAGGTCCTCGCAGAGCTCCAGGTAGACCACCTTGGGCTGCTTCTCGCGCAGCCGGCGGGCCATCGCGGTGGCCGAGGCGGGGGAGTGGTGGCAGACCGGGAAGATCTCCAGCGGCTCGCGCACCGCGCGGTCCACGTCGTCGACGAGGCCGAGCAGCAGGTCGCCGAGCGCGTCCGGGCCGTCGGCGAACGCCTGTGCTGCTTCCTGGAGTTGGGCGCGCAGTGGGTCGAAGACCGGCGGCTGGGCGGTGGTCATGAGGTCCGGGGCTCCTCGGGGCTCGGAGTGGGCGCGGTGCGGCGGGGTGGCGGGTGGAGCGGGGCGTCGGCTCAGGAGAGGCTGGCGATCGCCGCGCGGCCGCCCTCCAGGAACTCCGGCCAGTCGCCGCCCTCCTCCTTGCCGCGCGGCTCGACCACGCCGTGCAGGTACTTGTTGAGGATGGCCAGGTCCTCCGGCTCGCGCCGGGCCAGCGAGCCGACCAGCGAGGAGGCCAGGGTGCGGGCGCTGAGCGCCTTCTCGCCGAAGAAGTTGCTGTGCAGCACCGCGTCCTCCAGCACGCCGATCTGCTCGGCGGTGGAGAGCGCCGACTCCAGCTTCTCGTCGTCGCTGCCGGCCGCGGCGGCCGAGGCGCGCAGGTCGGCGAAGGACTGCAGCAGCACGTCCAGCAGGGTCGGCGGCACCTCCAGGTCGATCTGGTGGCGGCGCAGCAGCTCCTCGGTGCGGTAGCGGACGATCTCCGCCTCGCTCTTCTTGTCGGTCACCACCGGGATCCGGACGAAGTTGAACCGGCGCTTGAGCGCGGAGGAGAGGTCGTTGACGCCGCGGTCGCGGCTGTTGGCGGTGGCGATCACCGAGAAGCCGGGCTTGGCGAAGACGATGCCCTGCTCGCCGGTCAGCTCCGGCACCGAGATGTACTTCTCGGAGAGGATCGAGATCAGTGCGTCCTGCACGTCGCTGGTGGCGCGGGTGAGCTCCTCGAACCGGCCGATCGTGCCGGCCTCCATCGCGGTCATGATCGGGGAGGGGATCATCGACGCGCGGGACTGGCCCTTGGCGATCACCATCGAGACGTTCCACGAGTACTTGATGTGGTCCTCGGTGGTGCCGGCGGTGCCCTGGACCACCTGGGTGGAGGTGCGGCAGATGGCGGCGGCCAGCAGCTCGGCGAGCCAGCTCTTGCCGGTGCCCGGGTCGCCGATCAGCAGCAGGCCGCGGTCGGAGGCCAGGGTGACGATGGCGCGCTCGACGATGCTGCGGTCGCCGAACCACTTCTGCTCGATCTCGCGGTCCAGGCCGTCGGCGCGCTCGGACCCGAGGACGAACAGGCGGACCATCTTGGGGGACAGCCGCCAGCTGAACGGCTTGGGGGAGTCGTCGATCGACTCCAGCCAGTCCAGCTCGTCGGCGTACTTGAGCTCGGCGGGGGCGCGCAGGAGGTCGGTCATGGTGGTGGCCTTTCGGTGCATGAGGGGAGGTCAGGGAGTCGGCCGGGGTGGGCCGGGACGGGTGTGGTGGGCGCCGGGGCTTGGCCGGCCCCGCGTCAGGCGAGGAAGGTCTTGAGCTCGTGCACGAGCTTGCGGATGTGACCGGAGAGCACCGGGGTGCCGAGGTCCTTGAACCGCTCGCGGAACCAGGGGTTCACGCTGCCCCGGCCGGCGCTGGTGACCGAGCCGACCGGGATGAACTTCGCGCCGGAGCGGTGGATCGCGGCCATCTGCTCGAAGAGCTCCTCGCACTGCCACTCGTAGAAGTCGGAGATCCAGACCACCACGGTGTTGCGCGGCTCGGCGATCTTCGGCTGGGCCAGCGTCATGGCCACCCGGCCGTCGGTGCCGCCGCCCAGCTTGGTGCGGAGCAGCGTCTCGAACGGGTCGTGCACCCACGGAGTCAAGTCAAGAGCCTGGGTGTCATACGCGACAAGGTGGACGTCAACCTTGGGCAGACCGGCAAAGATTGACGCGAGGATCGTGCAGTTGACCATCGAGTCAACCATTGACCCGGATTGATCAACCACGACGATCAACCTTGCCGGCGTGGTGCGCCGTACAGTGTGGCGGTAGTACAGCCGATCAACGTAGAGCCGCTCCTCCTCCGGGCTCCAGTTGGTCAGGTTCTTCCAGATCGTCCGGTCCAGGTCCAGGTTGCGGAACACCCGCTTCGGCGGCACCGAGCGGTCCAGCTCGCCGACCGTGCTCTTGGCCACCTGGGTGCGCAGCACCTCCGCGACCTCGTCCACGAACCGCCGGATCAGCGCCTTCGCGTTGGCCAGCGCGACGCCCGACAGGTTGTTCTTGTCCCGCAGCAGCTGCTCGATCAGCGACATGCTCGGGGTCAGCTGGGCGGCCAGCTTCGGATCGGCGAGCACCTCGCGCAGGTGCATCCGCTTCACCAGGTCGGCCTCGATCGCGCCGAGTTCGGGCCCGATCGGCGGGATCAGCCGGGCCAGGTCCGGGGACGGCATGCCGACCCCGGTCCCCGAGCCGCCCGCCGCCCGGCCGCGCAGCGCACCGGGCGGGCAGCCGAAGGCCCGCTCCAGCCATCCCGCGTCCGACTGCCACTGCGCCAGCTGACCGGCCGACACCGTGCCGCGGGCGGGGGCGAAGACGTTCAGCAGCACCTTGGCGGCCAGCGCTGCCCGCCGCACCTCGGCCTCACGGTCACGCCCCGCGCTCCCGCCCCCGGCCTCGGTCTCGGCCTCGTCCGTGCTCCCGTCCTCGCCCTCGTCCGCGGCCCGGCTGTCGTCCTTGCCCTCTGCGGTTCCGTCCGCCGACGGGAGCATCAGCCCCTCGAACTCGGTAGCCAGCTCCGGGTGGCGCTGCACGATCGCGTCCACCGACGCACCCGGGTCCAGCAGCGCGGCCGGCAGCCCCGCGTCCTCGACCACCGCGAGGCTCGCCGACTCCAGCGCCGCCTGCTCATCGTGGTCGAACAGGCGGGCCAGCAGCCGCCAGTAGAGCACCTGGCGGCGGTTCTCCAGCGAAGTCTCCGTCACTTCCGCAGCAGCCTTCCCGCTCGCTCGCGCAGCACCGCGACCGCGTCGGTGGCGGTCTTCTCCGCCTTCACCCCGACCTTGTCCGTCGTGCCGCCAGCCCAGGCCCCGCCGTGCACCGCGACCGTCTTCTTCCTGACCACCGTCTCCACGGCCAGCGGCTGGAGCACGAAACGCCCCGCGTCCCAGCGCAGCAGCCCGATGCACGAGGTGGAGGCGGCGACGACCTCCGGCGTGAGCGGACCGGCGACCGGGATCCGGTCGGTGTCCACCAGCAGCCGGTGGCCCGCGAGTTCGAACCTCAAGCCGTCCTCGTCCCCGTCCTGGTGGACCGCGTAACCCTCCAGGAAGACCGGCTCGGCCAGCCGCGCCGGGTGCCGCTCCAGCGGTGGTGTCCCGGCCGCCTGTGCGGTGGCCAGCGCGACCCGCGCGGTGACGAACGGGTCGGCCGGCTCGCCGGCCTTGGCGAGCTCGTCCTGCCAGTGCAGGTCGCCCGCCGCCGTGAGCGTCATCCCGGTCAGCTCCATCGCGCGGCCCTCGCCCGCCGCCGCCAGCAGCGAGAGCCGCGGCCGCAGCAACTGCCAGACCCCCGCCCCGACCACGGTGTCCGGCTTCGGCACCGCGACGCTCGCCCGGACCAGCCGCGCCGGGCCCCCGTCGGCCGGCTCGAACACGCCGTGCACCTGGGCCTGCGCGGCGGTGGCGTGCTCGTGCAGGTCCACGCCGAGCGGCAGCAGTCGCCCGCTCACCGGGCCGGCGGGCGGCGCGGCGAGGGCGCCCGGCTGGGCGAGCAGCAGCCCACGCGCCCACAGGTCGGCCCAGCGGCGCACCGGGATCCGCTCCAGCGTCGCACCCGGGCAACTGGCCGCGAGCTCGGCGGCGAATCCGTCCAGCAGCACCGCCAGGCGGCGCAGCGCCGGATCGGGCAGCATCGCCGAGACCACGGGCGCGGCGTCCGCGACCAGCTCGTGGTGGATGCCCTGCCACCCGGCACGGGCCAGGTCGCAGAGCCACGAGCGCGCGGCCGCAAGGACGTTGACGGCAGCGGCGGGCTCCGGCGCCGGGTACGGCTCGGCGGCGTCGGGCCGCCCGGTCGCCTGCGCGACGACCGCCGCGAGCGCGTCGTGCGCCGCCCCCAGCAGCGCGGTGCGCGCGGCCGCCAGCAGCACCAGGTGCTCCTCGCCCGCGCCGCCGGCCGCCGCCTTCTCGGCCGCCTCGGCGACGGCGCCGGCCAGCGGACTGCCCGTCAGCGCGTCGGCGAACTCCGCCAGCGCGGCCGCCTGGGCCGGCTGCGGGCGGACCAGGCCGCCGACGAGCGTGCGGTCGAAGGTGTCGACGGCGGTGAGGACCTCGGCCAGCCCGGAGACCGGCTCGGTCAGCAGATCGGTGCGCATCAGGCCACCGCCGTCCGGGTCGGCGGGAACCAGTGCAGCTCGGGCAGCGGCTCCGTGCTCGGCGCCAGCTCCAAGTAGGCCAGGTGGCGCAGGAACCGGTTGAACACCGCGGCCGCCAGCTCCTTGCCGGGCACCGCGCTCGGTCGGGCCGCCCGCATCGCGCTGGTCAGCTGCGCGGCGGTGGGCTCGGCGTCCGCGAGCTCGACCCTGAGGTACCGGGCCACCCGCTGGCCCCCGTACTGCAGCACCGCCTCGCCCACCAGCGCGAGGATGTGGTTGCAGAAGCTGCCGCGCGCCCCGCCGCAGGGCCGGTTGTTGTTGGTGCTGCAGGCGAAGGCGTGGTCGCCGGCCGCCACCGAGGAGACATAGACCCGCTCGATGTCCGAGCCGCTCGACACCACCCCCTGCAGCCGTCCGTCCGCCAGTTCGACGAACGGCACCTTGGCCAACTTCCGCACCCGCGCGGGCGGGACGACGCGCGCGGCGCTCGATCCCTCCCAGCGCTCCCAGTCTGACGACCCTGACACCACACCAGCTCCTTCGGGCACGGCAAAGCGGCGCACCGCTGAGGGGGATTCACCACGCCGGACCGGCGCGATGTGAAGAACCTATCGGGGCCCACCGACAACGCGCGAAGCTGGTCCGGACGGCTGACGCCGCCTCATGCCTACTGCCCTCCGGGCCGCCCACCTGCTGCAATGGCTCGGTGACGGGCTACTCGGACCTGCGCGCCCTGGTCATCAACTGCACCCTCAAGCGCTCCCCGGAACGGAGCCACACCCAGGGCCTGATCGACCTCAGCACCGGCATCCTGGAGCGCCAGGGCGTCACCGTCGACGTCCTGCGCGCGGTCGACCTGGACCTCGCCACGGGCGTCCGGCCGGACATGACCGAGCACGGCTGGGAGACGGACGACCGGCCGGCGGTCCACTCCCAGGCGATGGGCGCGGACATCCTCACGCTGGCCGGACCGGTGTGGGGCGGGGGGAACACTCGGTCAGTCCCGGCGGCGTTGTCGGAGCGCCGGCCGCGGTGACCATGACGAGCAGAAGGAGGTCGAGCCTCTCCGACAACGAAGCCGGCAAGCAGCTCCGCACCCGACTCGCCGTCACCCACCCCACGATCACCAAGGCATGGGTCGATGCCGGCCACAAGGCCCAGGCCGTCGAACACGGAGCACGACTCGGCATCGACGTGGAAAAGCCGGGCGTCGTCCTACCGGCCTTCCTGCCCCGGCTGCGGAGGTCACCGGGCCTGCCCGAAGCGGCTGTTGATGCGGTCGGCGCTGCAGCGGCGGCCTCGGGCGTGCGGTCAGCCGGCGGTGCGCAAGAGGCAGGTGAGGCGGGCGGTGCACACCCGTCGGGCGGTCTCGTCGGTGATGACGATCTCGTAGGTCGCCATGGTGCGGCCGAGGTGTGCGGCGGTGGCGACTCCGGTCAGCAGGCCGGAGCGGACGCTGCGGTGGTGGGTGCAGTTCAGGTCGACTCCGACGGGGTACTTGGTGGGGCCGCCGTGCAGTGCCGCCGCCGTCGAGCCGAGGCTCTCGGCGAGGACGGCCGAGGCCCCGCCGTGAAGGAGACCGTAGGGCTGGGTGTTGCCCTCGACGGGGAGCGTGCCGACGACGCGGTCGGCGGAGGCCTCCTGGATGCGGATCCCCATCCGGTCGCAGAGCGCGCCCAGCGAGAAGACGGCCGGCAGGTCGATGCCCGTGGCGGCCCACTGGTCCAGGATCTCCTGGGGGAAGGGGGGCGTGGTCTGGTCGTGCATGTGCGTCAGGCTCCGGTCTTCGTCGGTGTGCGTCGTCGGGTCTCCGGCAATTGCTACGGATTTGTAGCTTCAGTACCGTAGCTTCAGCTGTGTAGCTTCGCAAGGTACGATCCGGGACATGGCCAGAGCGCAGACCACCCCCAAGCGGCCCTACGCTCCGCGGCTGCCCCCGGCCGAGCGCCGCGAGCAACTGCTCGATGCCGCACTGGAGATCATCAACACCAGTGGCGTCGCCGCCGTGTCCGTCGACGCCGTCGCGCGCCTCGCCGGCGTCACCCGGCCGGTGGTCTACGGCCAGTTCACCGACTCCGACCACCTCCTTCGCGACCTGCTCGAACGCGAGGGGGAGCGCGCCCTTGCCCAGCTCGCCGGCGTCATCACCGCCGACCTGGCCGACGCCGACCCCGCCGACACCTTCACCGCCGTCGCCCGCGGCTTCTACGACGCCGTGCTCGCTCACCCCGCACGCTGGCGCGCCATCCTGCTGCCCGTCGACACCTCACCCGCGCCGGTGCGCAAGTACAAGGAGGCTGCCGAGGCCGACATCCGAGCCCGCTTCGCCGAGGCCGTCCGCCAGCTCCTCCAGGACCGGCCCGGCGCCGCGGGTGTTGACGTCGACCTCCTCGCCCACGTCCTGCTCACCACGTTCGAGGACGGCGGCCGACTGCTCCTGCGAGACCCCGCCACCTACCCCCCGGAGCGGCTCACCGACCTGGCCCGCTTCCTCGTCGAGACCTTCCTGCACCGCTTCCGTTCATAGAGGGGCGAACCGGCTGCGGCCCGAGGGGGAGTCCCGTGAACCGCGCGGGCATCCGAGCGATTGTCATGGTGGTCGGTAGCTTCAGGAGGGTTCCCGAACCTCAGCGAGCTGGTCCGGCCCGATCGCCACCGGAGTCACCAGCAGGGCCAGTGCTTGCCGTGCAGGTCCCGTTGCTGGAGTCGCAGCCCACCATGTCGCTGGACATCACCTGACACGGATTCGCCGGAATCACCACTCTGATAATTGCAGGTCAGGTAGGGCGCCAGGTGTTCTGCCGAGCTGATTCGGGGATACCTGTCATCGGTGCGGGGCCATGCGGGTGATCGGGTGGCCGACTCCGCGACCGTTGGCGCGGCGACCCGTCCTTCCGCCCGGAGAGGCGAGACAGTAGACGGGATTCTCGGCCGAACCGCCCAGGGGCCCCACCGACGTCTGCAGCCGGGTGTTACGCCGGCCGACCACCCACTCGTCCGCAAGGGGACGCATCGATGACCGACACCGGCCCGTCCTACCGTGATCTCCGCGCCTTGGTGATCAACTGCACCCTCAAGCGTTCGCCGGAGCGGAGCCACACCCAGGGGCTGATCGACATCAGCACCGGGATCCTGGAGCGCCAGGGCGTCGAGGTCGAGGTGCTGCGCGCGGTAGACATCGACATCGCGACCGGTGTGTGGCCGGACATGACGGAGCACGGATGGGAGACCGATGAGTGGCCCGTCATCTACTCGAAGGTCATGGCCGCGGACATTCTTACCTTGGCCGGACCTGTCTGGCTCGGCGACAACTCTTCCGTCATGAAGAGGGTGATCGAGCGGCTCTACGCCTGCTCGTCGGTCCTCAACGACCGCGGCCAGTACGCCTACTACGGCCGGGTCGGCGGTTGCCTGATCACCGGCAACGAGGACGGCGCCAAGCACTGCGCGATGAACGTGCTCTACAGCCTCCAGCACCTGGGCTTCACGATCCCGCCGCAGGCCGACGCCGCCTGGGTCGGCGAGGCCGGGCCGGGGCCGTCCTACCTGGACGAGGGCTCCGGCGGCCCGGAGAACGACTTCACCAACCGGAACACCACGTTCATGACGTGGAACCAACTGCACCTGGCCCGGATGCTCAAGGATGCGGGCGGCATCCCGGCGCACGGCAACCAGCGCTCGGAGTGGGACGCGGGGTGCCGCTTCGACTTCGAGAACCCCGAGCACCGGTAGGGCTCTTCGTCGGACCTGCCGTCGGGGCGGGATTGTCGTGGAGCGGTCGTTCCGGCCGACTGGTCTTGATTGAGGTCTCGGCCCTTCATCCGTACGGCGCCGGACCCGTCCAAACAGTTCATGCGTGAGGCGTTGGCAAGGCGGCGGACCGGCCTGCATCGGGAGGGTGGCCGCGGGCGGTGAGGCCTGAATGGATCCGTGGACCGGAATGTCGCTGTGTCCCGTCCCATTGACCCTGCTTCTCTCTCCTTTTACTGTATCGACCACTACAGGACTCTGTAGTGGTCGCTACATGAACGGGCGTGTCCGCAGCAGTGCCGACCCGCCGGTTCGGCATGCCTGCTCGGTGTCGACGCCAGTCCGCCGAGAGTTCATGCCGGCGTCCCGCTGCCCACAGTGAGGTGTCCGCACATGACCGAAGCCGGAAACGCTCAGGGCCTGGGGCGGAGGCGGCTCCTCCGGGCCGCCCTGCCGCTCGCCGTCACTGCCACGGCGCTCGACACGGCACCGGCCCGCGCGGCATCGCCCGGCCCGACGCCGAAGGCGCCCGCACCGCGCGGCCGGGACCGCATCGACGTGCACTGCCACCTGGTCCCGGACTTCTACCGGCAGTCCCTCGCCGCGCACGGTGTCACCGAGATCGGCGGAGTGCCGGTGCCGTTGTGGAGTCCGGCGCTCGCGGTCGACTTCATGAACCGCTACGGCATCGAGGCGCAGGTGGTCTCCGTCTCCGAGCCGGGGGTCACCTACCTGGACGCCGCCGCCGACCGGCTGGCGATGGCGCAGCGCCTCAACACCTACATGAGCAGCGAGCTCGTGCACGGATCTGCCTACCGCCAGGGGCGCTTCGGCGGCTTCGCGGTTCTGCCGCTGGGCCGTAAGGTGACCGCCAAGGACGTGGGCGACGCGGTGCTGGAGGCCCGGCGGGCGGTGCGCGAACTCGGGCTGGACGGCGTGGGCCTGTTCAGCAGCTACGGCGGCACCTACCTGGGCGACCCCGTCCTCGAGCCGCTGCTGCGCGAACTCGACGACCTGCGGGCGATGGTGTTCGTCCACCCGGTGACCCCCGCCGCCTATCCCGACCTGGGACTGCCGCCGTTCCTCTACGAGTTCACGTTCGACACCACGCGGGCGCTGGTCAACATGCTCTACAAGGGCGTCTACGGGCGGCACGCGCGGATCCGCTGGCTGGCCGCCCACGCCGGCGGCACGCTGCCCTACCTCTCCTATCGCGCCAGCCTGTTGACGCTGACCCCCGCGCTCGCCCAGCAGTTCGGCGACTCCGGGGCCGCGGACAGCAGCCCGTACTTCCGCGGCCTCTTCTACGACACGGCGCTCTCCCCGGCGCCCCAAGCGATGAAGTCGGTGCGGGAGCTGGCCGGCACCGGGCACATCCTGTTCGCCACCGACTGGCCCTTCAGTGGCCCCTTGTTCCCGGGGGTCGGGGATCCCGCGCCCCAGCTGGACGAGACGTTCGACTCCGGCGAGCGCCTGGCCGTCGAGCGGGGCAACGCGCTGGCCCAGTTCCCGGCCCTGGCGGCGCGGCTCGGAGCTCGCACGGGTTGAACCCCGAGCCGAGCAGGGCCGGCCGGTCCGGCGGGTGGGCCGCGCCGGCGGGCGCGCTGTGCGACACTTGCTGTAGTGGTCACTCCAATTGGAGTGGGCGCTGCAGTAGGATCGCCGTCGACGACAGCCGAGCGCACCCGCACACGAGGAGGCACCCGCCATGGCCGGGCCGCAGACGACCCGCAAGAAGCGCGCGAACGGGGTGGAGTCGCGGCAGCGCATCCTGGACGCCGCCGTGGAGATCGCGGGCGAGCGCGGGTACGAGGGCACCTCGATCGCGGCCGTCAGCGCGAAGTGCGGGCTGCCCGCCAGCTCGATCTACTGGCACTTCAAGGACAAGGACGACCTCATCGCCGCGGTCATCGAACGCAGCTTCGCGACGTGGCTCGCCGCCGTCGAGCTCCCGGGCGAAGACGCGGGCACCCCGCTGGAGCGGGTCACCGCCATGGCGGCGAGCGTGGCGAAGTCACTGATCGACGCCCCCGACTTCCTCCGGCTCGGGCTGATGCTCGCGCTGGAGCGGCGCCCCACGGAGCCTCGGGGCCGGACGGTGTTCCTCGAGGTCCGCGAGATCGCGGGCGCGAAGATCGCCGAGATGGCCCAGGCGCTCGTCCCGGACCTCGGCGAGGAGTCCGTCCGCCTGCTCACGGCCTACGCCGTCGCCGGTGCCGACGGACTGTTCGTCCAGCGCGAGATCCACGGAGACGCCGTCGACCTGGTCGCGATGTTCGAACTGCACGCCCGGCTCGTCTACGAGGCGGCGACACGCATGGCGGCGAGAAAGGAGGAGTGAGCCGGGCCGACCCGGCCGTACGACTTCGAGTTCCGTTCCTCGCACCGTCCCGGCCACCGGCATCACCGGTGGCGCCCCGTCCGACCCGTCCGACGCGCCCGGCCGTACCCGGACACGGCTTCCGCCCTCCGGCCCGTCCTGTTCCCTCCGCAGGTGCCGCCCAGGCCGGCCCTTCCCGGCAGCGGGCGGTTCGGCACCCCGGCCGGAGCCGGGCGGCGCTGCGCCGACGGCCCGGAAGGCGACAGCGGCACGAACACGCCCGGCGCCGAAGTGTGTGCCGTGCCTGAGCGCTGCTGCCGCGCGGCCCGGTGCGCCGCAGCGCGCCCGGCCCCGGGCTCCCTCAGCACAGCACCGACCGAGACAGGTTCCCCATGTCCACCACCCCGCCCCACCAGCCCGACGACCGCACCGGGGAGAGCCCCGGCGCCGTCGCGACCGGCCGGGCCGGCCACAACGGCGTGCTCGCCGCCATGTGCCTGGCCCTGGTCCTCGTCGTGGCCTCCGTCTCCGCCCTCAACCTGGCCCTGCCGGACCTGGCGGTCGACCTGTCGGCCACCAACAGCTCGCTGACCTGGATCGCCGACGCCTACACCGTCGCCCTGGCCGCGCTCGTGCTGCCCCTCGGCGCGATCGGTGACCGCCTCGGGCGCCGCAACGTCCTGGTCGCGGGCACCGTGGTCTTCGGTGCCGCCTCCCTGGCCGGTTCCTTCGCCGACTCCACGACCACGCTGATCGTCTGGCGGGTCGTCATGGGGCTCGGCGCCGCGATGATCATGCCGGGCACGCTGTCCACCATTACGGCCGCCTTCCCGCCCGAGCAGCGCGCCAAGGGCGTGGCCACCTGGTCGGGATTCGCGGCGGCCGGCGCCATCCTCGGCATGCTCGCCGCGGGGGCGCTGTTGGAGTGGTACTCCTGGCGGTCGATCTTCGTCACCAGCGCCGCGGTCGCCCTGGTCGCCGCCCTCGCCGCGATCCTCCTGGCGCCCGACACCAAGGACCCGCACCCCGAGCCGCCCGACGTGCCCGGCGCCGTCTGCACCGCCCTGGGGATCGGCACCCTGGTCTTCGCCATCATCGAGGGCAACGAGCAGGGCTGGACGCAGCCCCCGGTCATCGCCGCGCTCGTCGTCACGGTGCTGGCCTTCACCGCGTACGCCTGGCTCGGCCTGCGCAACGAGCACCCGCTCCTCGACCCCGCCCTGTTCGGCATCCGCGGCTTCCGGGCCGGCGCGATCACCGTCCTCGTGCAGTTCATGGCCGTCTTCGGGTTCTTCTTCGTCGGCCTGCAGTACCTGCAGCTCATCCTCGGCTACAGCCCGCTCAAGGCCGCCGCTGCCCTCGTTCCCGTCGCCGTGGTCGTGCTGCCCGTCTCGCAGCTCACCCCCCGCCTGGTGCGACGGGTGGGGATGAAGGTCACCATGACCGTCGGTCTGGCCCTGTTGAGCGCCGGCCTGTTCGTCATCTCCCGGATCGACGTCGACTCCGGCTACCTGCCGTTCCTGGGCGGGCTCGTCCTGGCGGGCTTCGGCATCGGCCTGTCCGGGGCCGTGGGCACCTCCGCCATCACCGGCTCGCTCGGCCGCGGTCAACAGGGAGTCGCCTCCGCGATGAACGACACCACCCGCGAGGTCGGCTCCGCCGTCGGCATCGCCCTCATGGGATCGATCTACGGCAGCCACTACCGATCCAGCCTCCCCGCCTCCCTCGATCAGTTGCCCGCCGATGCGGCTGCGGCCGCGCGCGACTCCGCCGCTGCAGGCCTGCACGTCGCCGAGCAACTCGGCGCCGGGGGAGCGGCTCTGGCCGACGGCGTCAAGGCCGCCTTCATGGACGGCCTGTCGGCCTCGCTCGTCGTGGTCGGCGCCATCGTCCTGGCCGCCGCCGTCGGCTGCCTGTTCCGCGCGCCGAAAACCCCGCCGACGTCGGACTGACCGTGCTTCTCGTACCGCTGCCGGTGACGGGCCGTCCGATCCCCGGCGGGGCGGTCCCGCGGTCGCCGTCAGGCGTCGAACGGGAAGTCCGCGGCCGTCTTCAGTTCGGCCCAGACCGTCTTGCCCCGGTGCGCGTGGCGGGTGCCCCAGCGCTCTGCGAGCTGCGCGACCAGCAGCAGGCCACGACCGCCCTCCTCGAACACCCGGGCGCGGCGCAGGTGCGGGGTGGTGTTGCTCGAGTCGGACACCTCGCACAGGACGGTACGGCTGGCGTCCTCCCCGTCCCGGCTGATGGCTCGGGAACGATGAGCCGTAGCCCGATCGGAGCCCGGCCGTAGCGGATGGCGTTGGTGACCAGCTCGCTGGCCACCAGTTGGGCGGTGAATTCGAGCCCGTCCAGTCCCCAGGCGTCCAACTGCCCGGACACCGCCGTACGGGCCCGGGCGACCACCGCCGGGTCGTTGTCCAGGTCCCAGCTGGCGACTCGCTCGGTGCCCAGGACGCGGGTGCGGGCCACGAGCAGGGCGACGTCATCGTCCGGGTCGGGACGCAGCAGCGTTTCGACGACCGTGTCGCACACCCCCTCCAGCGACGGTGCGGGCCCGGAGAGCGCCTCCAGAGTGCGGTGAGGCCCGCGTCGACGTCGCGGTCCCGGGCTTCGATCAGGCCGTCGGTGTACAGGGCGAGCAGGCTGCCTTCGGGTAGTTCGACCTCGGCCGCCTCGAAGGGCAGGCCGCCGAGTCCCAGGGGCGGGCCGGCGGGCACCTCCAGGACCTCCGCCCTTGAGCCCGCGGTCACCACGACGGGCGGTACGTGTCCGGCGCGGGCGAGGTTGCAGCGGCGGGAGACGGGGTCGTAGACCGCGTAGAGGCAGGTGGCGCCGAGGTCTCCCTCGGTCCCTGCGTCCGCGGGCACCGGAGGCTCGGAGGACAGGCGCAGCACGACGTCGTCGAGGGTGGGTGAGGAGTTCGTCGGGCGGCAGGTCGATGTCCGCCAAGGTGCGCACCGCGGTCCGTAGCCGGCCCATCGCGGCGGCGGCGCGGACACCGTGGCCGACCACGTCGCCCACCACGAGGGCGACGCGGGCACCGGACAGCGGGATGACATCGTACCAGTCGCCGCCCACTCCGGCCTCCGAGCCGGCCGGCCGGTAGCCCGACCGGCTCGTTCTTCCGCTCCGCAGGGCGTCGCTCCCACGCACGACCAACTGGTCCCGGTCCGCGCTCCAGGGGGCTCGTGTTCGCGAGGTCCTCGGAAGTGCCGCTGACGCCGCACCAGGAAGTCTCGAATCTGATGACTTCATCACTTCGCCCTTGACGCCCGCTGCCGCCAAGACTGATGCTTTCATCAGTTAAGATCTTCTCATCATTTCTCGTGCCGGTTCGGCCGCCAAGGGGCACCACAGCAACCCTCGCCCGGCCGATGACCCCGTCCACGACGCCGTACGGGCCCGCGGAGACTTGCGCGGTTTCCCCGGCATCCGAGCGGGGGGCG
Organism: Kitasatospora sp. NPDC058965; assembly: GCF_042741245.1. Classification (NCBI taxonomy): domain Bacteria; kingdom Bacillati; phylum Actinomycetota; class Actinomycetes; order Kitasatosporales; family Streptomycetaceae; genus Kitasatospora; species Kitasatospora sp. NPDC058965. The sequence continues at coordinate 25,277 of NZ_JBHYKG010000034.1, read as the reverse complement.
GCTCCGTGCGGCCCGGCGCCGACCCGTACCGGAGGCCGCCCCCGGCCCTCCCCGTCAGCCCGACCATCCGAGAGACCGCAGGTAACCCATGCAGTACACCCCCTACGACGAGTGGGCCGGTCTGATCGGCGACCGGTACGCACTGCGCCAGGTGATCGGCCGCGGCGGCATGGGCGAGGTCTGGCTGGCCGACGACCTGCTCCTGCACCGCACGGTCGCCGTGAAACTGATGCACCCGCAGCTCGCCTTCGACGACGTCGCGCAGAGCCGCTTCCAGCGCGAGGTCCGTGCGGCCGCCTCCCTCAACCACCCGTGCGTCGCGGCCGTCCACGACGCCGGCTGGCTCCCGACCGCGCCCCCGCGCCCCTTCCTGGTCATGGAGCACGTCCTGGGGCACACGGCCGCCGAACGGTTGAGGTCGGCCCCGCCCTCGGTGCAGGAAGCGGTCGCCTGGGTCGCGGGGACACTGGACGCGCTCGCCTGCGCCCATGCGGCCGGCCTGGTCCACCGGGACATCAAACCGGCCAACGTCATGATCACCGCCGACGGGCTGGTCAAGGTCATGGACTTCGGGGTCGCCCACGTCTCCGACGGGCAGGACGAGAACGTGACGGGGACGGGCAGCGCGGTCGGCACCACCGCGTACATGTCCCCCGAGCAGGCCCAGGGCCAAGCCGTCGACGCCCGGTCCGACCTCTACTCGACCGGCTGCATGCTCTACGAGTTCCTCACCGGCCGTCAGCCCTTCACCGGGGAAAGCCCGTTCGCCATCGCCTACCAGCACATCTGCGCGGACCCGCCGGCCCCGGGGGACCTCGGGGTGCACCTGCCCCCGCACGTCGAGGCGGCCCTCGCCCGGGCCATGGCGAAGAACCCCGACGACCGGTTCGCCGACGCCGCGGCCATGCGCAGCGCCCTGGTGGCCCCGCCGGGCGACGACTTCACGGAGGAAGAGCGGACGGCGGCGGTGCTCACGCCCTCCGGCAGGCCCCGGGGGCCCCGGCGGGCCGCGCTCGCAGGCCTGGCCCTGCTCGGCGCGGGTGTGGCCGCCGTCGCCGTCATGGCCGCTGTGCCGGACGCCGCGCACACGGCCGGTCCCACCGGACAGTCCTCTCCGCCTCCCGCAGGCATCTCTTCTTCGCCGGCACCCTCCGCCAGCGGTGCGGAGAGCACCCGTCCCAGCCGTAGCGCCAGTCCGAGGAGCCCACGCCCGACGGCCGAGACCACCACTCCGACCCTGACCGTCGCCGTCCCCGGAGACCTGGTCGGGAAGACCCTGGCGCGAGCCAGGGCCGAGCTCGCCGAACTGGGCCTGAACGCCGCCCTCGCTCCCGGCTCCAGCGCCGACGACGCCGGCACCGTGACGGCGGCCACCCCGTCCGCCGGTACGCGGCTGAGCCTCGGCGGCACCGTCCTCCTCGCCACCCGGGCCGATGCTGAGGCGTCCGCCACTCCCCCCGCCACCCCGACGAGCGCGGCAACGAGCAGCAGCCCCAGCCCCTCGGCGTCGCGCACGACCGCGAGCCCCGGCCCGGTGGTCCTCCCGCCGCCGATCCATCGCTGACGGAACGACACCGCCGGGATCCGGCCCCGCGGTCGGACGAGGCATTCACCGCAAGGAGAGAGAACGTGGACGGACCGGGCAACGGCCGGGCAGCGCGGCTCAAACGCCGCCGGAACGGATGGATCGCGGTGGCCCTGACGTTGCTCGCCGCCGCCGGTGGCGAGACGCTGGCCGCGCAGTACGCGCAGGAACGCATCGCCGACTCGGCTCGCCGGAACCTCGGGCTCGCATCCGCCCCCGAGGTGCACGTGCACGGTTTTCCCGTGTCGCTGCAACTGGCCCGAGGAGTGGTCACCGGGGCGGACATCGACGCCGTACGCGTTCCGGCCGATGTGGACGGCCGCGTCCTGACCGTCCAAGGCGTTGCCGTCCACCTGCGCGGAGTGCACCAGGAGCAGGACGGTGGGGAGCGGGCCGACGAAGCGGAGGTCACGGCGACCGTTGCGTACGACGACCTCTCGGCCTTCTACGGGGTCGCCATCGGTCGGGGCGACGGTGACAACCGGGTGGCGGCGACCGCCCGGGTGCCGCTGTTCGGGCAGGTTTCGGCCTCCGCCCGCGTCGGCGTCGCCGGTCCGGGCGCGGTCGGACTCGACGACGTCCTGCTCCCCGAGAACGTGCCCCCGGCCGCACGGCCCCTGCTGGAGCGGGCCCTGGAGCGCCGAACCCCGCTCGACGGCCTGCCCGAAGGGCTCGCGCTGCGGTCCGTGGCCGTCACCGACCACGGCATCGTCGCCCACATGTCCGGGCACGGTGTCGAGCTGCGGCCCCGCACTGCCTAGGACCCGACCCGCCACGCCGCAGTCGGCCGGTGGCCACCCGCCCGCTACTGGTCCAGGGCCGGCAGCGGGCGGGTGGCCACCTCGTGTGCGTCCTCGTCCGGCAGACCCAGCATGCGCAGCAGCAGCTCGGCCATCCGCGTCCCGTCGCCCTCGTCGAGCCGCTTGACCGTGTGCAGCTCCAGCAGGCCGAGAACGGCTCCGCCGATCGCGCTGAGGACCAGCACGGGGTCGTCGATCCGGAACCGGCCCGCCGCGCGCCCGTGTTCGAGGTCGCGCAGGGCCCGCGGGCCGAGCCCGTCGGACGCGTGGATGTGCTGCATGCCGCGCAGCCGCAGGATGCCGGTGATCTCGGGGTGGGTGGCGGCCAGCACCAGGGTCAGCCGGATGTTGGCGGCGAACCGTTCCGCCGGGTCCGCGACGTCCCCCGTCGCGGCGTCCAGGAGCTGCCCGTACTCCTCCAGCGCGTCGGCCACCGCCGCGTCGAACAGGGCGTCCTTGGTCTCGAAGTGGTTGTAGAAGGTGCCGAAGCCGACGTCGGCCTGCTCGGCGATCTGCTGGATGCTCACCGCGGCTCCGCCCTGCTCCGCCAGGATCTGCCGTGCCGCACCGATCAACGCCCGCCGCGTCCGCGTGCGGCGCCGCTCGAAGCGGTCGGGCTTGGGGGACGAGGCCGTCCGGGATGCGTCCATGGGGAAACTGTAGGGGAGCCCAGAACTGACGAAGCCATCAGCCACGGGGCCTCGGCCGCGCGGGGCCGCCGGTTAATTCGGTCGGGACAGGCCTGGGAGCCCGGATAGTCTCGGCCCGTGACGGATCAGGAGCAGTACGTTCGGTACCTGGAAGACTCGAAGGTGCTGGCAGCGATCGGGAGGCACGTTGACGCCCAGGTCGACCGTGTCACGGTGCGGCTGCCCAGGGCTGTGGCCGAGATCGCGGTCGCTGCCTGGGAGCGTGACGAGTCAGATGGCGTCAGCGAGGAGACCCGTGAGCAGTACGAGCTGCGAGGTCGGGCCGGCGATCTGGCGATGATCGGCCTCGAGATCTCGGAGCGCGGCCGCTGGGAGGGCGAGGAGGTCGTCGTCGACCTGCACGTCCACTCCGCGGGGGCGGCCTGGCTGGCGTCGCAGTAACCAGGTGGCGGGCGTGCCGACCGGACTCGACGGGCGTCCGTCGAGTCCGGCTCCTGAAGGTGGTGGTGCCGTCTCCGCTCACCGGCGACGGACCTTGGTTCCGAGCACTCCCGGGTCAGCCCGCGGAAGCGGCCGCCGCGAGGTCGAGCGCGATGTCCGTGATCATGTCCTCCTGGCCGCCGACCATCTTGCGCCGCCCGACCTCGACCAGGATCGTGCGGGTGTCCAGGCCGTAGCGGCGGGCGGCGGTCTCGGCGTGGCGCAGGAAGCTGGAGTACACGCCCGCGTAGCCGAGGGTGAGCGTCTCGCGGTCGACGCGCACCTCGCGGTCCTGCAGCGGGCGGACCACGTCGTCGGCGGCGTCCATCAGCGGGAACAGGTCGCAGCCGTGCTCCCAGTTCATCAGGTCGGCGACCGCCACGAACGCCTCCAGCGGGCAGTTGCCGGCGCCCGCTCCCTGGCCGGCCAGGGAGGCGTCGACGCGGGTGACGCCGTTCTCCACGGCCACGACGGAGTTGGCGACGCCCAGGCCCAGGTTGTGGTGCGCGTGGATCCCGAGCTCGGTGTCGGAGGTCAGGACGTCGCGGTAGGCGCGCAGGCGGTCGCGCACGCCGTCCATGGTGAGGCGGCCCCCGGAGTCGGTGACGTAGACGCAGTTGGCACCGTAGGACTCCATCAGCTTGGCCTGCCGGGCGAGTTCGGCAGGCTCGGCCAGGTGGGACATCATCAGGAAGCCGGCCACGTCCATGCCCAGGCCGCGGGCGGCGTCGATGTGCTGGGCGGAGATGTCGGCCTCGGTGCAGTGGGTGGCGACGCGCACCGAGCGGATGCCGAGGGCCTGGGCCCGCCGCAGGTCGTGCAGGGTGCCGATGCCGGGCAGCAGCAGGGTGGTGGGCACCGCGTGGTGGACGCTGTCGCAGACGGCGGCGATCCACTCCCAGTCGGTGTGGGCGCCGACGCCGTAGGTGATGCTGGAGCCGGACAGGCCGTCGCCGTGGGCGATCTCGATCGCGGCCACGCCGGCCGCGTCGAGGGCAGTGGCGATGGTGCGGGCCTGGTCGACGGTGTAGCGGTGGCGTACGGCGTGCATGCCGTCCCGCAGGGTCACGTCCTGGACGTAGAGGGGGGTCATCGCGTCGCCACCTCCGGGGCGCGGAGGGCGGCCATGCGTTCGGCGGTGCGCAGGGCTGCCGAGGTCATGATGTCGAGGTTGCCGGCGTAGGCGGGCAGGTAGTGGGCGGCCCCCTCCACCTCCAGGAACACCGACACCTTCGCGGCGTCACCGGTGCGGGAGGGCGCGGGCAGCAGGGATCGGAGCGGGTCGTCGGCGGCGACGCGGTCGAACTGCACCTTCTGCTTGAGACGGTAGCCGGGGACGTACGCCTGGACCCGGGCGACCATCCGCTCGACCGAGTCGGTCACCGCGGCGTCGTCGCAGTCGCCGACCAGGCAGTACACGGTGTCGCGCATGATCAGCGGCGGCTCGGCCGGGTTCAGGACGATGATCGCCTTGCCGCGGGAGGCGCCGCCCACCTTCTCGACGGCCGAGGACGTCGTCTCGGTGAACTCGTCGATGTTGGCCCGGGTGCCGGGGCCCGCGGAGCGCGAGGAGATCGAGGCGACGATCTCGCCGTAGTGGACGGGAGTCACGGCCGAGACCGCGGCTACGACCGGAATGGTGGCCTGGCCGCCGCAGGTGACCATGTTGACGTTGGGGGCGTCGAGATGGGCGTCGCCGTTGACCGGCGGGACGACGTACGGGCCGAGCGCCGCGGGCGTCAGGTCGACGACGGTGCGCCCCAGCGCGCGCAGCACCTCGTCGTGGCGGCGGTGCGCTCCGGCGGAGGTGGCGTCGAAGACGATCTGCACGTCCGCGAACTCGTCCAGTTCCACCAGGCCGTCCACGCCCTCGTGGGTGGTGGCGACCTTCAGGCGGCGGGCGCGGGCCAGGCCGTCGGAGTCGGGGTCGATCCCGACCATCGCGGCGATCTCCAGGGACTCGGAGAGCCGCAGGATCTTGATCATCAAGTCGGTGCCGATGTTGCCGGACCCGATGACGGCGACCTTCGTGGTCATGCGAGGGCTCCTTCCGTGGCGGCGGGCGCGAACGCGGTCGTGACCGTGCCCAGTCCTTCGATGACGGCGGTGAACTCGTCGCCCGCGGCGGCAGCGGCCATCGGGCCCAGCGCGCCGGTCAGGACGAGGTCGCCGGCCCGCAGCGGGTCGCCGAGCCCGGCGAGGGTGGAGGCGAGCCAGAGGGCGGCGGTGAGCGGGCTGCCCAGGCAGTCGGCCCCGGTGCCCCGCGAGACCTGTTCGCCGTTCCTGGTGAGCGTCATGGTCACGGCCCGCAGGTCGACCCGGTCCAGCGGCACCGGGGTGCCGCCGAGGACGTACAGCCCGCAGGAGGCGTTGTCGGCGACGGTGTCGACGATGGTGATGTCCCAGTCGGCGATGCGGCTGTCGACGATCTCCAGGGCGGGCAGCGCGAACGCCGTGGCGCGCAGCAGGTCGGCGACGGTCGCATCGCGGTGCGGCAGGTCGGCGCCGAGCACCAGGGCGACTTCGGCCTCGACCTTCGGCTGGAGCAGTCGGCCGGGGGCGACCGGCTGTCCCTCGGGCACCGCCATGTCGGCGAACAGGGCGCCGAAGTCCGGCTGGCCGACGCCGAGTTGGCGCTGCACGGCGGGCGAGGTCAGGCCGACCTTGCGGCCCACGAGCCGTCGCCCGGCGCTGACGCCGAGGTCGACATGGAGCTGCTGCACGGCGTAGGCGGCCTCGATGTCGGCCTCGGGCAGCAGCGTGCGTACCGGGGCGCACGGGATGCCGGTGCGGGCGGCGCCCTCCAGGAGAGCGGCCGCCTTGGCCACGCCGGCGGGCCGAGTCGGATCCGGCAGGGGTCGGTGGGGTGGTGCGGAGCCGAGCACGAGGGTGACCTCCGGGGATGGTTGCGGGGTGGTGGGGAGCGGTGACGGTTCGCCGGTCTCCGTCGGGTGCGGGTGTGCGCCGCGAGCACCGGGTCGGGCGGGGACGGCACCGCACCGGTGGCGCGGTGACCGTCCAGGTCAGTCGTCGGGGATGCCCGTGCCGCTGAGGGCGGGCACGGTGAGCTCCGGGCGGGCCAGGGATCGGGCTCCGGCGCGGAACTGGGCGAGTTTGTCGACGACGGTCTGGCCGACGGGGAGGTGGCCCCAGGTACTGATGCCCTGGTGGGTGGTGGGTTCCCAGGTGCTCTCGTCGATGACGATCGGGTTCCAGCCGACCTCCCACTCGAAGCCCGAGGGGGTGCGGGCGTAGTAGGACAGTTCCCTGTCGTTGGTGTGCTGGCCGACGGACAGGGCCATGTCGAAGCCGAGTTCGTGGACGCGCTGGTAGCTGCGGGCGACGTCGTCGAGGGTGGCGGCCTGGATGTTGAGGTGCTGCACCCGGGTGCGGATCGGGTCCAGGGGCAGGCCGCGGACGGCGGCGACGGCGATGGAGTGGTGGCGCTCGTTGACGCGCAGGAAGCGGATCTTGAGTTTGACGCCGCTGATCGTCTCGTCGATGTAGTCGGTCAGGCGGGCGTCGAAGACGGTGTCGAAGTAGCCCCGGATCTGCGCGGGCTTGGTCGAGGTCAGCGCGACGTGGCCCATGCCGGAGTCGCCGGTGACGAAGCCGGAGGCGAGCATGCGCAGCGGTTCGGCCGCTCGCTTCGGGTTGGTGTAGATCTCCTGGGTGATGCCCTTGGGGCCGGGGAAGCGCAGCAGCCGCTCGACGCCGCGCAGGGCCGCCTCCTCGTCGGAGCCCCTGGTGCAGGGGACGCCGTGGGCGCGGATGCGGGCTTCGATCCGTTCGAAGGCGGCGTGGTCGTCGACGTGCCAGCCGGTGGCGACGACATCCTCGGCGGGGCCGCGGGTGAGCAGGAAGCGGCACTCCTGGTCGTCGAGGCGGAAGCGCATCAGGTCGGGGGAGAGGCTGTCGTGGTGCATGCCGATGGCGTCGGTGCCGAAGCGGCGCCAGTCGGCGAAGCGGTCCGTCTCGATGACGACGTAGCCGAGGTGGACGGCGCCGAAGACGGTGGCGTTGGCCGGTTGCGTGGTCATCGCCGACCTGCCAGGAAGTCGGCGCACAGCCGGTTGAAGAGTTCCGCGCGTTCGAACTGGACCCAGTGGCCCGTGTTGGCGACCGTGTACAGGTCGCAGTCGGGCATGCGTGCGGCGAGCATCGGGCCGCCGGAGGGCCGGTTGACCTTGTCCCGGGCTCCCCACAGCACCAGGGTCGGGACGGGCAGTCGAGACAGGCGCGGGTCGCGGGTGAAGTCCATCCTCCACAGGGTCCGCAGGGCGTCGCGTCCGGAGGGTCGTTGCAGGGGCGGTGCGGCGATCACCTCCGGGTCGATGCTGGCCCGGTAGCGCTCGTCGATCACGGAGTCGGGGACGTCCGCGGCGTTGAAGACGAGGTGGTTGCGGATGAACTTCTCCAGCTTCGGCCGCGAGGGTCCGTCGCCGTTGTAGTAGTTCAGCAGGCTGGTGAGACCAGGGGTGGGCAGGGCGCGGGTGGTGCCGACGCCGCCGGGGCCCATCAGGACCATGCGGTCGACCCGCTCGGGGGTGTCCAGGGCCAGGCGCAGGGCGCAGGCGCCGCCGTAGGAGTTGCCGACCAGGTGGGCCTTGTCGAGGCCGAGCCGGTCGAGCAGCCCGCGGATGTGGTCGGCGAGGAAGCCGAACGGGTCGCCGGCGTCGACGCCCTTGGTGCTGCGGCCGTAGCCGGGCAGGTCGGGCACGATGACCCGGTGGTCCCGGGCCAGGGCGGCGATGTTGCGGGTGTAGTTGGAGACGCCGGAGGCGCCCGGGCCGCCGCCGTGCAGCAGCACCAGCGGCGGGCCGTCGCCGGTCTCCGCGGCGAAGACCCTCCTTCCGCCGATGTCGTACGTCGTCTCCTGCATCGTCGGCAGGCCGGTCGGTGTCGTCGTCATGGTGCCGGTGTCCTCACTGGGGGGTGGACGCGTGCGGGCGGGGGGCGGTGGCCGGGGCGAAGCCCCGGGGCGGTAGCGGGAGCGGGGCCCCCGCGGGGGCCGCCGCGTAGACGTAGGCGTCGGGGCGTAGGGCGAGTGCGGCCGCGCCGTGCCGGGCCATCCAGGGCAGCAGGACGCCGTCACTGTCGACGAGGGTGCCTTCGGCCGGCTCGGAGCCCAGGGGCGTGACGGTCAGGGACGGCACCTCCAGGACGTCCCAGGCGAGTTGGGGGGCGGCGGTCCGGGCGTGCAGGAGGTGCCACCGGCCGCCGAGCGCGTCGTCGAGGCGGACGCGGCTGCCGTCGGGGCCGGTGACCCACGGCTGGGGCACCTGGTGGCCGGTCGCCCTGGCGCGGGAGCGGGCCTGCAGGCCGGCGTCGTAACGGGCGACGGGGATCCAGTTCGCGCTCTGCAGCCAGTTGCTGAAGCCCGGTACGCGGTCCAGGGTGCGCAGGGCGCCGTCGCGGACCTTGGTGACCGGCCGGCGGCGTTCGGTGATGGTCCGGCCGACGAGCACCGCCCGCCGGGTGACCTCCTTGACGTGCGGTTTGCGTTCGGCCTCGTAGCTGTCGAGGACCGTCTCGGGCAGTTCGCCGCGCAGGACGGCGTCGAGCTTCCAGCAGAGGTTGGCCACGTCGCGCACGCCCGCGGCCATGCCCTGGCCGATCCACGGCGGCATGGCGTGGGCGGCGTCGCCGGCGAGGAAGACCCGGCCCGCGCGGAAGCGGGTGGCGAAGCGCACGTGGTGGCTGTAGACGGTCGCGCGCAGCACCTTGATGCTGTCGCGGCCGATCCCGTACCGGGAGATCAGCCGGTACACGGCGTCCTCGGTGACCAGGTGTTCCTCGTCGTCCCCGGGCAGGAGCGGGAACTCGTAGCGGTGGTGGCCCAGCGGGGTCGGGCAGTCGACGGCCGGGCGCGCCGGGTCGCAGTGGAAGCGCAGCTTGTCGTGGTCGGGCCAGGGCTTGAGCATCTCGGTGTCGATGACGACCCAGCGGTCCTCGTACGTCCGGCCCTCGTAGCCGATGTTCAGCTGGGCGCGAGTGAGGCTGGAGCCGCCGTCGGCCGCGATCACGTAGGAGGCGCGCAGCCGGTGCACGGAGTCGTCCACCGTGTCGACGGCCGTCAGCTCCACCCCGTCGGCGTCCTGGCGCAGGCGCAGGCACTCGTGGCGCAGTAGGACCTTCACGTTCGGGTAGCGGTCGACGCCGTCGCGCAGGACCTGCTCCAGCGCGGGCTGGTAGATGAACATCTGCGGCGGATGCCCGTGCCCGCGCGGGGTGGGGCGGGCGCGGATGAATGGGCGGCCGTCCGCGTCGACGAAGTCCACGGGCCGCTCGGTCAGCATGTCCTGCTTGAGGCGCTCGGCCAGTCCGATCCGCTGCCAGATCCGCACGACCTCCTCGTCCGTGGAGATGGCCCGGGCGCGGGTGAAGATCTCGGCGTCCCGCTCCAGGACGACGACGCGCAGCCCCATCGCGCCCAGCAGGTTCGCCGCGGTCACGCCCGTGGGCCCGTAACCGATGACGGCCACGTCGTAGGAACTGTCCTCGGGCGCTGTCCCGGCCCCGGTCTGACGCATCAGGCCACCTCACTGTCGATCTCACCGCGCGACTCTTGCTGTAGCGCTCACTCCAATTGGAATGACTGCTACGGTATGCTCGCTGTCGGAGAGGGTCAAGTGACCGGAACCGCGCACCACCGGAGGGAACGCCCCTCGGGCCCGGGCCGCAGAGGCCCCGCGAGGAACGCGCCCCCACCTCGGCGCCGCACGGCCGGTGACCGGCACGACACGCCCCGCTCCGCCCCCCACGGACCGCACGAAGAAAGGCCGCGGCATGTCCCCTTCGGCACGACGCATCGACGTCCACCAGCACGTGGTGCCCGGCTTCTACCGCGACGAGCTCGCCAGGGCCGGCATCGCCGACGCCGGAGGCCGGGCCCTGCCCGACTGGAGCGCCGAATCGGCGCTGCACCTGATGGACCTGCTGGAGACCGCCACCGCGATCGTCTCCGTGTCCACGCCCGCGACGGGCTTCCTCGCAGACCCCGGCGCGGCCGCCGACCTGGCCCGACGCCTCAACGACCACGGCGCGTCCCTGGCCTCGGACCACCCCGGCCGCTTCGGCTTCTTCGCCACCCTGCCCATGCCCGACACCGGAGCCTCCGCCGCCGAGGCGGTGCGCGCGCTGGACGAGCTACGCGCCGACGGCGTCACCCTGCTCGCCAACCACCACGGCACCTACCTCGGGGCCGACGGCCAGGACGTCCTGTGGCGCGCGCTCGACGACCGCGGCGCGGTGGTCTTCGTCCACCCGGCGGAACTGCCCGCCCCACCGGTCGACGGCATCCCGGCCTTCGCCGCCGACTTCCTGCTGGACACCACCAGGGCGGCCTACCTCCTGGTCCGCAGCGGCATCGTGCACCGCTACCCGCACATCCGCTTCATCCTCAGCCACGCCGGCGGCTTCGTCCCCTACGCTTCGCACCGGATGGCCGTCACCCTCGCCAACGACACCGCGCGCAGCCCGCTCGACGTCCTCGACGACTTCCGCTCCTTCTACTTCGACACCGCCCTGTCCTCCAGCCCGGCCGCGCTGCCCACCCTCCTCGCCTTCGCCCGCCCCGGACACGTCCTCTTCGGCAGCGACTGGCCCTTCGCCCCGACCCCCGCCGGGCAGTACTTCGCCAACGGCCTCGACACGGGCGTCGACCCCGGCACGCTCGCAGCCGTCAACCGCACCAGCGCCGAAGTGCTCTTCCCCCGGCTGGCAACCACCCACCCGACACCCCCGGCGACACCGCCGACCTCGGTACGCATCCGCCGCGTAGCCCAACGCGCCGCAGCGCGCCTGGCTTTCAAGCTCGTCCAGCCCGGCGCGGACTGATCGGGCGCTTTGTCCACCACTCCGAGACTCACACTCCAGCCGGACCGGAGCATGAGCCCTAGGCCAACGTAGAAGCTGACGCCTGTTCGCAGGGCTTTCGGATCCCGTGCGCCCCTGGAAGGGCCACGAAGGTCTGGATGTCTTCGCCGCAGGTCAGTTAGGGTGCCAGAGTGTTCCGCCGGTCTGGCTCGGGGACAACAGCTCCGTGATGAAGCGCGTGATCGAGCGCCTCTACGCCTGCTCCTCGATCCTCAACGAGCACGGCCAGTACGCCTACTACGGTCGCGTGGGCGGTTGCCTGATCACGGGCAACGAGGACGGCGCGAAGCACTGCGCGATGAACGTCCTGTACAGCCTGCAGCACCTGGGCTACGTGATCCCGCCCCAGGCCGACGCGGGCTGGGTCGGCCCGGCCGGCCCGGGGCCCTCCTACCTGGACCCGGGCTCAGGTGGCCCGGAGAACGACTTCACCAACCGGAACACCACGTTCATGACGTGGAACCAACTGCACCTGGCCCGGATGCTCAAGGATGCGGGCGGCATCCCGGCGCACGGCAACCAGCGTTCGGAGTGGGACGCGGGGTGCCGGTTCGACTTCGAGAACCCGGAGCACCGCTGAGATCGGCGCGGCCGACGACCTCGAGCTGACCCTGGGCCGGCCGACGCCAGGGCTGCCCCGGACGAGTAGTTCCGAAGGTCGCGTCCGGTTGCAGGTGAGCCGCCGAGAGCGATGACAGGCCCGCCGGTTCGGTGCCGGTCGGGCCCCAGGTGACCTACCTTCGGGACGGAGATCGGCTGGTGCTTTTCGGGGCCAACGGCGGTCGAGCGAACCATCCGGGCTGGTACCACAACCTCCTGGCCGACCCAAAGGGGCCGAGTCGAGGTCGGCGCAGAGTCCTTCGAGGCAAGGGCGACGAATGCCGAGGGGGCCAGAACGCGAGCGCCTGTGGAGCGAACAGCCGAAGCACACCCCGTACTTCGCCGGCTTTCAGGAGCGGGCCGAACGCCGTGGCCCAGTTGTCGTTCTGACATGCGTGACGGTCTGATTCCCCGCACGCGGCGGTACCACGGCGAGGGCGACCGTTGCGAGGGAGTGCCCGTTGGCCACCCGGCTGGCTGTCGCTGGCGGCATCATCAAGCCTCAGTGATCGAATGCGGTGAGCGACCGCAGGATCGAAGCGCCGGTCTTGTGTTGGCGCTGGTCAGGCGACGCCCAGGAGCCTGCGAGGCGCTCTCCTGCCGCGGCCCAGGGCCACCGGTCCCGGGGCCCACCGTTTCGCCGCCACGGGTCACGCGGTCAAGGCATCGGTGACCGCCGTTATCCCCTGGGGTGCCAACTGTTCCAGGAGACCGGTGATCCCGTACCAGCCGCCGAGCGCGGCGAGTCGTGCGGCGAGCCTGCGGGCGTCGGACGGCGCGGCCAGCCCCGCGACGACGAACAGCGCGCGGTCCCGTGTCTCGCGGAAGGCGATCGTGTCGGCGAGCGCCTCGGCCCGCTCCGTCTCCCCGCGCCGGGCCAACTCCTCGACCACGGGGACCAATGCGTGCCCGCGCGCCCACAGGTCGGTGATCGCCCGGGTGAGCGTCTGGGCTCGGTCCGTCTCCCCGTGCCGGGCCAACTCCTCGACCACGGCGATCAGTGCTCTGGCTCGTGCCCGTCGGTCAGTGATCGCGTGGGCGAGCGTCTCGGCCCGGCCCGTGTCCCCGCCGCGGGCCAGCTCCCCGACGATCTCCGCCTGCCAACCCGCACGGAGGTGGGGGGCGTTCATCGCGTCGGCGAAGGCCATGGCCCACTCGACCCGACCGTGCCTGGCCAGCATCCGCGCCGCCGCCGCCCGCAGGTCGTCGGCGTGCCAGGAGGTGGGGCTGCAGGCGTCGAGCAGTGCCTGCGTCCGCTCCACCAGCGCGAGGACCACGTCCGCTTCGGCGGTCTCGGCTGCCGCCTCCAGCACGTCGACCATGACGGCGGGGTAGAGGGGCGAGGTTCCCGGACGGCGCAGGAGGGCGTCGAGCCGATCCAGGTCGCCGCGGCCGACCTCGGGGACCAGGATCGCCGTCAGCGGCCGCGGCCCGCCCCGGTCGTGCCCCTGACCGCCGGGTCCGTGGAGCCGGGCGAGGTCCTCCAGACGGTCGGCGAGGTCACCGGCCCGGACGTGGTCGCCGGCCGCGGTGGCCACGTCGAGAAGGAGGGTGAGCACCCGTGAGGACGCACTGTCCGCGGCGCGGTCGGCGAAGTCGAGCGCGCCGCGGACGTCCCCGGTGTCCGCCAGCGCTTTCGCCAGGAGGGCCCAGGTGATGCCCCAGTTGTGCGGATAGCGGACCCGCTCCGCCAGCGCGAGGGCCCGGTCGAGTTCACCGGCCCTGGCCCACGCCGGCACCAGCGCGACCAGGGCACGATCGTGGCAGTCCCTCACCCGGATCGAGTCGACCAGCGCCTGGGCCCCGAGCAGGTCTCCCGCGCCGGCCGCCTCCTCCACCAGCGCCAGCAGCGCTTCGCCCTGCTTGGGCTCGTCGCTGATCGCGAATGCCAGCTCGGCCGCACGCGCGAGGTGACCGGTCCGCGCGAGTGCCCTCAGATGCCACAGCGGAACGGGCTCGCGGGCACCATCCGCGTCCCGTGACGCCAGCAACCGGAACAGGGTCACCAAACACGGTTCGAACCCGCCCGGGACGACGCCCTTTCCGGCATCACCCTCCCGAGCGAGGCCGTAGCGCCGCTCACGCCACCGCTCCATGAACAGCTCATAGCCCCACTCGGCCATGCCCTTTTGCGTACTCACGTCGCCCCCGGTCGCGTCCTGCCGCTGTCCCGTAGCGTAGGGCCTGCTGCGCGCCACCGGGCCGGTGCCTGGACGCATGGCGGTGAGGCATCCACCTCCGCGGCGGGGCGCGCCACCTCGGTCGCGGAAGTCGCGGAACCCCCCACGCGTTCCCCGTCGTCTCCCCGGGAAAGGGCGGCACCTCCGCACGGCGGGGGCGGGCCGTGGAGGCGGGGAGGGGCGCGTGAGCGAACACGAGACGGCGCTGGCGGTGGGAGCCGCCGGCGGCCTGGGCCGTTACCGGGGCTTCGCGGTCCCGGGGTCCACGGTCGGCGACGGGTTCTTCATGACGTTGGGCCTGTTGTTCCTCGGGCTCTTCGGCTACTTGCTGGTCCTCGGTACCCCGCTCTGGCCCGAAGGGGTACTCGTCACCGGTGGGCTGCTCATGGGATTGGGCATGGCCGGCCCCGCCTTCTGGCCCCGCTTCGAGCGACGCCGAGGAGGCCGCCTGGAGCGCCTCTACTGCTTCGAAGACGGCCTCGTGATCGGTAGTGGCCACACCATGCGCCCCATCCGCTGGTCGGACGTCAGCATCACCAGCGAGGAATGGGAGTCGGGGAGCGAGTACCGCCCATCGGGCACGAGCCGCACCCTCACCACACCCGACGGCACCGTGGTCGCCCGGTTCACCGGTCAGGAACCCGGGCGTGTCGGCGGCTACCAGGTGATGCTCCTCCACCAGGCCGCCACCGAGCGTGAAGCCGTCCACCCTTCGCCGGGCCCGACGCCGAGTGACGCGCGACCCACCGAAGCCTGACATCTCACGACCGGTGTCGTCAGCCGCCAGACCGTCTACGCGATCACGGACCTGACCTCGCATCAGGCCTCGCCCCAGCGCCTGGGCCAACTCGCCAGGTCGCAGTGGACCATCGAGAACCGGCTGCACGATGCCCACACTCGGCTGGTCGTCGCTGTCGGCAAGCCCCCTGTCGGGCAATCGGGACGACTGCAAGGCCTGGGAGGAGTCCGGCGCCAAGGCCACCGTCGGACGTACGACGACCATCGCCGACGGCGGCTATCCGGGTACCGGCCTGGTCATCCCGCACTGCCCGCCGCGCGGCGGCGAGCTCACCGAGTGGCAAGCCGAGCACAACCGCGAACACAAGCAGGTCCGTGCCCGCGTCGAGCACGTCTTCGCCCGGATGAAGACCTGGAAGATCCTCCGCGACTGCCGCCTCAAGGGCGACGGCGTCCACCACGCCATGGTCGGGATCGCCCGCCTGCACAACCTGCTCCAAGCCGTGTAGGCGAAGCCCACTCAGCGGCGGATCACCCCGTCCCGAGCCCAGGGCGGCGTCGTTCAGTGTGTCTGTCCGTTTTGTGATTATCTGAGGCCGAGGGGCGCGAGGGTGCGGACGTCGATGAGGACATCTGGTCATGTGGCATGAGTCCCTGTCTGTAGCTGAGCGGCCCGCAGCCCGACAGACGTGCGCGGCCAGCTGTGATCAGCTGGATGTGATGGGTCTTGCCGCCCCTGTACGGTGTGCCGTATGAGCCTGGGAGTCCATTTCGCCATCGATGCGGAGACCGCCGATCGCCTGCTCGCGGCCGCCGACGACGACGAGGTTGCTGCGCTCGTCGAGGAGGTTGAGGAAGCGGGCATCGGTGTCGGCCACTGTGACACCGACAAGGCGTGGGACGCCATCCATCGCAGCCTGACCGACGGTTACCTTGGCTACGTCAACGGCATTTACCCGCTGAATGCTGTAATCCTGGGCGGCGTACAGCTTTATGAAGGGGACGATTACATCGTCAGCCTGCTCACTCCGGATCGGGTTCGCGATGTCGCCGATGCCATGGCCGATGTCGGCCGCGAGGCACTGAAAGCAGGCTACGACTGCATCGACATCGAAGACTACGGGCCGAACTTCGGCCACGAGGATTTCGCCTACACCTGGGCGAACTTCACTGACCTGGTCGTCTTCTTTCGGCAGGCAGCGGACGCAGGAAGCCACGTGATCTTTACGGTCGGCCAGTAGGGGCTCCGGGGCCAGGGCGGCGTCGTTCAGTCGGTCTGCCGACTTGATGGCAGCTCATGTGCCTGAGCCCGCTGCGATGTCCCCGGATCGGGCCGGAACGGAAGCAGGCACGGCCTCCGGGTGATCATGAGGCGTCGAGTCCCTGATCACCACAACGGAAGACCG
This sequence comes from Kitasatospora sp. NPDC058965, assembly GCF_042741245.1. Taxonomy (NCBI): domain Bacteria; kingdom Bacillati; phylum Actinomycetota; class Actinomycetes; order Kitasatosporales; family Streptomycetaceae; genus Kitasatospora; species Kitasatospora sp. NPDC058965. Next base: position 8,960 of record NZ_JBHYKG010000034.1, on the reverse strand, counting down.
TGCCTGGCCGCTCATCATCGCCCATCCCTGCCGGTCTGGGCCAGCTCGCTGTTGCCCGGCTTTCCGCCGCCGAGGAACACCCCGGCCTGCTGGACTGTCTTGCCACGGTGCCCGATCCGCGCCGGGCCAAGGGCCGTCGCCAGCCCCTCACCTTTGTCCTCGCCCTGGCCGCCTGCGCGGTCCTGGCCGGCGCGAGATCATGGCCAACCTCTCCTCGGTTGCTGTCGATCGTCTCGAAGCCCTCGTCCGCAACCGGCTCAAGCGCCTGCAGTACCGGCCCGACATCCTCGACGGCTTTATAGCCGGCACCGGTCTGACTCTCGATAGCCCTACCTCATCCTGACGAGCCGAAGTCAGTACTCTTCTCGCCCGACCCCTGGTAGGTGGTGCCGTCCAGGTGGAGCGCTGCGGCAGCTCGGACAATCTCGACAGCCTTCTGCTCGACCGGGGCGACGAAGGCGGGTGGTGCGCCGGAGGCCACGTGCTCCTCGTCCGGGTTGTACTCCCGGAGCCAGGTCACCCGCGCACCGCCTCTGTGGCGGCGCCCACGATGGCTCCGGCGAGGGCAGCCTGCTGCTTGCGCTCTTCCAAGGTCTGGGCGTGATTGGCGAGGTACTCAGCACGGTGCAGTTCGGCGAGGGTCTCCGGGTGGCGAGCGATCTCAACGTCCACAGCCCACTTCGTGGTGAAGCGCAGCAGGGGCTTGAGGCTCTGGCGATCGACTGCCTCGGTCATGGCGCGCGCCTGGTCCGCGGTCATCTCGGTAAGCCGGTGCGGGAGAAGGGCTGCCACCGCCTCGTACAGAGCCAAAGGCGTCTGGGCCGGCCTCGGGATCAGCTCGGGACCATGGGTCGGCTGAGCGCTCATCTCCGGCTTCCTCCATCTCGGTGGTGCCAAGGCCCACCGTACGGCAGGCGGGCGCCGCTCGGTGGGCTCAAGGGCGCGAATCTGGTCAGTGAGACGGGCCGGGCGCAGCCGGCGGGGCGCCGGATCTGCATCGCGCGGTGGACGCGGTCTCCCTTGAGCCGGCAGTCGCACAGGATCTTCCAGGTCTTCATCCGGGCGAAGATGTGCTCGACGCGGGCCCGGACCCGCTTGTTTTCACGGTTCTGCTCGACCTGCCACTCGGTCAGTTCGCCGCCGCGCGGCCGCCGGTGCGGGATGACCAGGCCAGTGCCCGGGTAGCCGCCGTCGGCAATCGTGGTCGCTCTGCCGACGGCGGCCTTGGCCCCGGACTCCCCCCCAGGCTTTGCCGGTCGTTCCGGTTGCCGGGAAGCGGCGAGCCGACCCATGACGACGAGGCGGGTGTGGGCGTCGACGACGACCTGGTGGTTGGTGGGGTACCGGTAGTTCTTGGACTGCTCGGCGATGCTGTGGCCGCGGGTGGAGACCAGAGTGCCGTCAACGATCAGCACGGTGTCCTGCGGAACCGCTGCCGCGGCTTGAGTGCAAGCAGCGGCCCGACGTAGTCGATGATCCGGTCAGCCGCCGACTTGGACACCCCGAAGAGCGACGCGAGCTGCCGCAGCGTCAGGTTCGTCTGCCGTAGGCCGCGACCAGCAGAACCCGGTCTTCCAGAGGCAGACTCCACGACCGGCCGGGCCGCACCATGTCAGCGCCCTCACGGCGCAGCGCGGTCATCAGCTTGCGGAAGTCTCGCGGGCTCAGCCCGGTGAACGGGGCTATCCATGCCCTCAGCTCACTGCTCTGGTTGCGGGACAACCCTTAGGCGTCGGCGCGGCGGGGCAGCTTCCAGCCCGGGCGGGGGAAGTGGCAGGTGTACCCGTTCGGGAACTTCTGCAGGTAGTCCTGGTGCTCGGGCTCGGCCTCCCAGAAGTCCCCGGCGGGGGTGACCTCGGTGACGACCTTGCCCGGCCACAGGCCCGAGGCGTCGACGTCGGCGATGGTGTCCTCGGCGACCCGCTTCTGCTCGTCGGTGAGGTAGAAGATCCCCGAGCGGTAGCTGGTGCCGATGTCGTTGCCCTGGCGGTCCTTGGTGGACGGGTCGTGGATCTGGAAGAAGAACTCCAGCAGGGCCCGGAAGTCGGTCCGGGCGGGGTCGTAGACCACCTCGATGGCCTCGGCGTGGTCGCCGTGGTGGCGGTAGGTGGCGTTCGGGACCCCGCCGCCGGTGTAGCCCACGCGGGTGGACACCACCCCGGGCTGGCGGCGGAAGAGCTCCTCCATGCCCCAGAAACAACCCCCGGCGAGGATGGCCTTCTCGGTCGCCATGGTTCCACTCCCTCAGTGACGGACATCGACTTTCGCTGCTACTGACAACGTACGAGGCCCCCGTATTCCTGTGCACGCGCCGGCCGCTCCCCGTCCGGGTTCCGTAAGGACCCAGGACCGAGGGAGGCCGGCCACCAGCCGGTGGTGACCGGGGGCGGAGCCGACGGTGCGGTTGGCGTCGGGGGAGATGACGGTGTTGCCGACGGTGCGGACCGCGGTCGGGTGCACGACGGAGGGGAAGACCCCCACAGGTCGAGATTCGCGGTGCGCGGAGGCGTAGCGTGGTGACGGTGACGAGCCGCGCGGAGAGCGGAGCGGGGGTGCGTCTGGCGGAGCTGGTGGCCGCGCTCTCGCTGGGTGTCGACCTGGGCTTCGGCCAGCCGATGGAGCACGTGCTGCGCCAGTGCCTGATCGCGTTGCGACTGGCCGAGCGGCTCGGCCTGGACGACGACATCCGGTCGGTCGTCTACTACACGGCGTTGCTGATCAACGTCGGCTGCCACTCGGACGCGCACGAGCAGGCGAAGTGGTTCGGCGACGACATCACGCTGAAGTCCGGCAAGTACGCCTACGAGCAGCGCAGCCTGGCGGGCGCGGCGGCGACGCTGCGGTTGATCGGGTCGGGCAATCCGCCGTTGCACCGGTTCCGGGTCGGCCTGGAGTTCACGCTCGGCGGGTTCCGCGATCTGAACGGGATGATCACCTCGCACGCGGCGCTGGCCCGCGAGCTCGCCCGGCGGCTCGGTCTGCCGGACGCCGTGCAGGAGGCGGTGGCCGGCTCGTACGAGCAGTGGGACGGGCGCGGGTGGCCCGGAGAGCTCAAGGGCGAGGCCGTGCCACTGCCCTCCCGGCTCGCGCAGCTGTCCGAGTACGTCGAGGTGGCGCACCGGATCGGCGGGACCGGTGCGGCCACGGAGCTGGCCAGGCGTCGGGCGGGGGCGCAGTTCGATCCCGGACTCGTGGTCGAGTTCTGCCGGGAGCCCGAGGGGATCGTGGGCGGACTGGACACGGTCCGCACCTGGGAGGCGGTGATCGGGGCCGAGCCCGCGCTCGGCGTGCGGCTCGGCGACGAGGAGTTCGACGCGGCGCTGCTCGCGGTCGCCGACTTCGTGGACCTGAAGTCTCCGTACACACTGGGCCACGGCCGTGCCGTCGCGGCGCTGGCCGTGGCGGCGGCGCTCGGACTGCGGATGGATCCGGTCGAGGTGACGACGCTGCGCCGGGCCGGCCTGGTGCACGGCCTGGGCCGCCTCGGGGTCTCCAATGCGATCTGGGACAAACCGGGACCGCTGGGCGCGGGGGAGTGGGAACGGGTGCGGCTGCAGCCCTATCTGACGGAGCGGATGCTCCGGCAGTCCCCGGCGCTCGCGCCCCTGGGCGCGGTCGCGGTGCAGTACCGCGAGCGGCTGGACGGCTCCGGCTACCCGCGCGGGCTCGCGGGCGGTGCGATCTCCTGGCCGAGCCGGATCCTGGGCGTCGCGGACGCGTACCAGTCGATGATCGAGCCGCGCCCGCACCGGGCGGCGCTCCAGGCGGCGGAGGCCGCCGTGCAGTTGCGGGCCGAGATCGCCGCCGGACGCCTGGACGGCGAGGCGGTCGCCGCGGTGCTCACGGCGGCGGGGCACCGCACGCCGCGGCGCGGCGCCGGGCCCGCGGGCCTGACCACCCGCGAGATCGACGTGCTGCGGCTGCTGGCCCGTGGCTGCTCCAGCAAGGAGATCGCCGCGCGGCTGGTGATCTCGCCCAAGACCGCGCGCAACCACATCGAGCACATCTACGCCAAGATCGGGGCCTCGACCCGGGCCTCGGCCTGCCTCTTCGCGGTGCAGAACGGGTTGCTCTGAGCGCGCGCCGGCTCCGGGAACCACGACGCGAACCACGGCCCGGACGACGGCCCGGACGACGGCGCGGACGACGGTGCCGAAGATGAGGCATCCGCCCCATGTGCCGGGCACGGCGCGGGCCTAGCGTCGAGTCAGAACGTCGGACCGTGAATCGAGGCAGTCATGGGCATCAGAAGCACACTGTTCGCGGTGACCTACGACCGGATGATGGCCAAGGCCGAGCGGCAGGGCCTGAACGACCTGCGTCGCCGACTGATCGCCGAGGCCGCCGGCCGGGTGCTCGAGATCGGCGGCGGCACCGGGGCCAACCTCGCCCTCTACGGCGAGGGCGTCGAGTCGCTGACCGTCACCGAGCCCGAGCCGGCGATGGTCCGCAGGCTGGAGCGCCACGTTGCGGAGCGGGCCCCGCACACCACGGTCCTGCGGGCGCCGGCCGAGGACCTCCCGTTCGAGGACGACAGCTTCGACGTCGTCGTGTCGACGCTGGTGCTCTGCGGGGTGAGCGACCAGCAGCGGGCGCTTCGCCAGCTCGGCCGAGTGCTGCGCCCCGGCGGGCGGCTGCTCTTCCTGGAGCACATGCGCTCGGAGGACCCGAAGGCGGCCCGCCACCAGGACCGGATGAACTGGCTGAACCGGCTGGTGGTCTGCTGCGAGTGCAACCGTCCGACGCTCGACTCGATCCGGGCGGCCGGATTCGTCGTCGACCACGTCGAGCGCCAGGTGTTCCCCGCGAGTCCGTCCTTCATCGGCCCGGCCGTGCTGGGCAGCGCCAGGCTCCCGGCGGCGGCCGCGACGCCGTCCGGGCCCGACGCGGCCACGGCCGTGCCGGCCACGGCCGTGCCGGAGACGACTGTCGGAGGCTGACGGGCCGGAGACGGCTGTCGGAGGCTGACGGGCCGGAGACGGCTGTCGGAGGCTGGCGGGCCGCGCGACCCACGAGCCGTGGCGCGGCTTTCCACGCCTCGGGACGCTCTTCAACCCGGCGGGCCTTCCACGGCCCGTCGGGCAGGGCGGCGCGATCACGGAGGGTGAGTGTCCGGCGTCGGGAATGCGGAAGGCAGGAATCCAAGGAGCGAGACGGCGAATAGGGTTTGGCGGAATAATGCCGGTGCAGTGCTAGAAATGACTGCATGGTCGAACACGCCGACCGATCGCGGATCGTATTCAGAAAGCCACTGATCGCGAGAAACCGACGGAGCGTAGCCACTCAGGTCTTCGCTCTGGAACTCGTGGTCGTGGTCCTCCTCGTGCTCGGGGCGATCCTGGCGCAGGTCCTCGAGTCACGGCGGAGCAGCGATTCCGAGGCGAAGAACAGGTCGATCGCGGTCGCGCAAACCTTCGCGCATTCCCCCGGTCTGCTCGCCGCGCTCAAGTCGCCCAATCCGACGGCGATTCTCCAGCCGATCACCGAGGCGACCCGCAAAGTGTCCGGCGTCGACTTCATCGTCGTCATGAACGACCAGGGAATCCGCTACACGCACCCGATGCCGGACCGGATCGGCCAGCGATTCGTCGGCACCATCGGCCCCTCCCTGGCCGGCCAGACCTACACCGAGAGCGTGCACGGTCCGCTCGGCCACGAGGTCCAGGCGACCGTGCCGGTCACCGCTCCGGACGGGTCGGTCGCAGGGCTGGTGTCGGCCGGGCTCAAGGTCCAGAACGTCACCGCCGCCGACAACCGGCAACTGCCGCTGATCCTCGGCACCGGCGCCGCCGCCGTCATGGTCGCCACAGCCGGCACCGCGCTGATCGCCCGCCGGGTGAAGCGCCAGACCCGCGGCATGGACCCGGGCGAGCTGGCCCGGATGTACGAGCACCACAACGCCGTCCTGCACGCGGTCCGCGAGGGCGTGGTCATCGTCGGACAGGGCGGGCAACTGCTGCTGGCCAACGACGAGGCGCGCGAACTGCTGGGCCTGCCCGCCCAGGTCGAGGGTCGGCACCTGGGCGACATCGAGGGCCTCACCCCCGAGGCTGCCGACCTGCTGTTGTCGGGCCGGGCGGTCACCGACGAACTGCTCCACGTCGGGGGCCGGCTCGTCGTGGTCAACCAGCGGCCGACCGACCCGCACAGTCGCGCCATGGGGACGGTCGCGACCATCCGGGACTCCACGGAGCTCCTCGCCCTCTCCGGCAAGGCCGAGACGGCCGGCCGGCGCCTGGCCCTGCTGTACGAGGCCGGCGTCGGCATCGGCACCACGCTCGACGTCGAGCGCACTGCCGAGGAGCTGGCCCGGGTCGCGGTGCCCGGCTTCGCGGACTTCGTCACCGTCGACCTCGCCGACCCGGTGCTGCAGGGCGACGAGCCCACCGGCGGCGCCGTCAACCTGCGCCGGACCGCCGTCCACGGCATCCGGGACGACCACCCGTTCTACCCGTGCGGCCGGCTGACCGCCTTCATCCCGTCCTCCCCGATGGCCCGCGGCTTCGACAGCGGCCGCTCGCAGGTCGTCCCCGATCTGGCGGTCGCGCACGGCTGGCAGGCCCAGGACCCGGAGTGGACCGGGCACATCCTGGACTACGGCGTGCACACGCTGATCACCACCCCGCTGAAGGCCCGCGGCATCATCCTGGGCGTCGTCAACTTCTGGCGGTCGCAGAAGCCCGAGCCGTTCGACGACGACGACCGGTCGCTGGCCGAGGAACTGGTCGCGCGGGCCGCCGTCAGCATCGACAACGCCCGCCGTTACACGCGCGAGCACGCCATGGCCGTGACCCTGCAGCGCAGTCTGCTGCCGCGCGCCCTGCCCGACCAGAGCGCCCTGGAGGTCGCCCACCGCTACCTGCCCGCGCAGTCCGGTGTGAGCGGCGACTGGTTCGACGTGATCCCGCTGCCCGGCAGCCGGGTGGCCCTGGTGGTGGGCGACGTGGTCGGCCACGGGCTGCACGCCGCCGCCACCATGGGCCGGCTGCGCACCGCCGTGCACAACTTCGCCGCCCTCGACCTGGCACCCGACGAGTTGCTCGGCCACCTCGACGAGCTGGTCAACCGGATCGACCAGGAGGAGGCCGACAGCGGCACCGGCACCGGCGTCACCGGCGCCACCTGCCTGTACGCGATCTACGATCCGACCTCCCGGCTCTGCACCATCGCGACCGCCGGCCACCCGCCGCCTGCGCTGGTCGATCCCGAGGGGGAGGTCGTCTTCCCGGACCTGCCGACCGGACCGCCGCTCGGCGCGGGTGGGATGCCCTACGAGACCGCCCAGGTGCGGCTGGTCGAGGGCACCCAGATCGTGCTCTACACCGATGGCCTGATCGAGGAGCGCACCCGGGACCTCGACGTCGGCATGGACCTGCTGCGCGCGGCGCTGTCGCAGCGCGACCGGGAGCCGGAGGAGAACTGCCGGGCGGTGCTGGAGGCACTGCTGCCGGAGCGCCCGCAGGACGACGTGGCACTGCTGATCGCCAGGACCGGGGTGCTCGGCCCGGACCGGGTCGTCGAGCGCGACGTACCGTCCGACCCGGCCGCCGTTGCCGACATCCGGGCATGGAGCACGGCGACGCTGGAGGAATGGGGCCTGGGCGAGCTGTCCTTCGCCACCGAGCTCGCCCTCAGCGAGCTGGTCACCAACGCGATCCGCTACGGCTCGGAGCCGGTGCGGGTCCGGCTGCTGCGCGACCGCAGCCTGATCCTGGAGGTCTCCGACGGCAGCAAGACCTCGCCGCACCTGACGTACGCGGCGAGCACCGACGAGGGCGGCCGGGGCCTGTTCCTGGTGGCCCAGCTCACCGAGCGCTGGGGTACCCGCTACACACCGCACGGCAAGATCATCTGGGCGCAACAGGCCTTCCCCGTCTCCGTCCACGCCGTGCCCTCGCAGGACCACGAGACCCCGCGCCTCGTCGCCAGAGCTTGACGGCGTGGCGGTCACGTCCCGGTGAAGGTCACTGTTCCCGGCGCTCGAGCCGGACCGGTTGCTCGATGCCGAGGTGCTCACGTCGGCCGATTTCGAGCCGGCCAAGGCCCGCGCCCTGAACTCAGGAGTAGCATCACAGCTTCGCAACTCCCTTACAGCTGACGTGATCTGACTGAAAGTCTGCTGATCCCGTCCCGCTTTGAGGAGATCAGCGCATGTCCACCCCTCCCCCGAACCAGCCCCCCGCCTGGGGACAGCCCCAGCAGCAGCCGGGCCCTGCCTGGGGACAGCCGCAGCCGCAGCAGCCCGGCCCCGGGTGGGGCCAGCAGCCCCCGCCCGGTCAGCCCGCTTGGGGGCAGCCGCCCGCGCCGCCGAAGAAGAGCGGCGCCGGGAAGAAGGTCGGCCTCGGCTGTCTCGGAGCGGTCGGCCTGGTCGTCGTCATCGGCGTGGTCGGTGCCGCGTTGAGCAAGTCGTCCAACGGCACCACCGGTTCGACCACCGCGGCACCGGCCACCCAGGCGTCGAAGGCCCCCACCCAGGCCGACCCTGCGAGCCAGACGCCGGCCGCGCCCGCGACCAGCGCGGCGGCAGCTGCGCCGCCGGCCACCAGCGCACCCGCCCCGGCAACCCAGCACACGGTGACGTTCGTCGTCACCGGCTCGTCCGGCGCGGATGTCCAGTACGGGTCGACCGGCTCCACCAGCCAGGGGCACGCCCCGATGAAGGTGAGCGAGCCGCTCGGGAACCCGCTGTACTACTCGATCAGCGCTCAGCTGCAGGGTGACGGGAAGGTCTCCTGCGAGCTGCAGATCGACGGGCAGACGATCTCGCAGGCGTCCGCGTCGGGCGGCTACAACATCGCGATGTGCGAGGTCTCCAAGGATCCGCTGAGCGGTCAGTGGAAGGACACCAACCAGGGGTGACGGGCCTGCTGCCCGCCGCAGGCGTGACCGTCGGCGGTACCGCGCCCGTTTGCCATCGGGCGCGGTACCGCCGGTGACACGACCGGCTGTCAGTCCTGTCC
>NZ_JBHYKG010000033.1:0-42301 GCF_042741245.1 Kitasatospora sp. NPDC058965 | reverse complement strand
ACGGGTTCCGGGGTGGGGGCTCCGCTCCGGCGTTGGCTTCGACCCCGTCGGGGGCCCCGCGGGGGGGCGACTTCTAAATGCCCGCCCCCCCCCGGGGGCGGCGGTCGGGTCGGGGTGTTACAGCCGCTCGGGGACCGGGTTGCCGACGGCCTCGATGGCGCGGCGGACCGGGACCTTCATCAGGACCACGAAGCCGATCACGAAGAAGACCAGCAGCGAGATGATCGCCAGGCGGTAGCTGCCGGTGAGCTGGTAGGCGAGGCCGAAGACCAGGGGGCCCATCCAGCTGGTGCCGCGGTCGCTGACCTTGTAGACGCTGAAGTACTCGGCCTCCTTGCCCGCCGGGATGAGGTGGGAGAAGAGCGAGCGGGAGAGGGCCTGGCTGCCGCCGAGGACGAGGCCGATCATGGCGGCCAGGGCGAAGAACCAGGCGGGCTGGTGGCCGGGCATCAGGTAGCCCAGGGCGAGCGTGATCACCCAGCCGACCAGGGAGCCGAGGACGGTGCGCTTGGCGCCGTAGCGGCGGGCGATCCGGCCGAGGAGGAGGGCGCCGCCGATGGCGACGATCTGGACCAGCAGCACCGCGGCGACCAGCGAGGTCTGGCTCATGCCGAGCTCCTCGCTGCCGTACAGGGAGGCCTGCGAGACCACGGTCTGGATGCCGTCGTTGTAGCAGAGGAAGGCGGCCAGGAAGAGCAGCGTGAGCGGGTACTGGCGCATGCCGCGCAGGGTCTGGCCGAGCTCGCGCAGGCTGCCGGCGGTGGGCCGGTCGGTCGTCGCGCGGTCGGTTGCCGCCGGGTCGGTCGCCGCCCGCTCGGGGGCCACGCCCGCCCGGGACGGGAGGCGGAACAGCGGGACCAGGGTGAACAGGGCCCACCAGAGGCCGGCCGAGGCCAGGCAGATCCGCACCGCCGTGCCGGAGGAGAGGCCGAGCGAGTCCGCCTTCTCGAACAGCGCCAGGTTGGCGATCAGCAGCAGTCCGCCGCCCGCGTAGCCGTAGGCCCAGCCCTTCGACGAGACGGCGTCGCGCTCGTCGGGGGCGGCGAGGCCGGGCAGGAAGGCGTAGGAGAGCGCGACCGACACCGCGTAGGCGATGTTGGCGACGATCAGCAGGCCGCCGCCGAGCAGGTAGTGGTCGCCGCCGAGGAAGAACATCCCCAGCGTGGCGAGCGCGCCGACGTAGGCGAAGCCGCACATCAGCTCCTTGTGCCGTCCGGTGCGGTCGGCGACGGTGCCGGTCACCAGCATCACGGCGACCGAGACCAGGACGGAGAGCGAGACGGTGTAGGGGAAGAACGATCCTGCGCGGATCGTCAGGCCCAGCGGGTGCACGTCGCCGGCCGCGTCGGCCGCGTTCTTGGCCACCGAGGTCAGGTACGGGCCGAGGAACACCGTCAGGACCGTGGCCGAGAAGGCGGCGTTGGCCCAGTCGTTGATGTACCAGCCGAACTGCATCCGGCGCAGGGCGCGGGTGTCGGTGGCGGCTGCCTGGTGCTCGGGCAGGTCGGTCGCGGTGCTCATGAGGGTCCTATCACCGTGCTGGAGCCGGTGCTGCTGTCGGTCCAGCAGCCGCGCTCGGTGAGGACGTCCTTTAGGACGTCGATGCGATCGGCCATGATGCCATCCACACCCAGGTCGAGGAGAGCCCCGATGCGTGTGGGGTCGTCCACAGTCCAGACGTGAACCTGCAGGCCGAGGCGGTGGGCGGCGCGGACGAAGGCCCGGTCGACGACCCGGACGCCGCGGTGGCGCTCGGGGACCTGGGCGCAGACCCCGGCCCACCCGGCTCGGCGGCCGGGGAGCAGCGGGCCGGCCAGTGAGCGCAGCCGGAGCCGGGCGACCTCGCGCGGGCCCAGCGAGGTGGCCAGCCGGGGGCCGGCGGCGGCGCGGACGGCGGCGAGCCGGGTGTCGGAGAAGCCGCCGACGCAGACCCGGTCCCAGGCGCCGGTGCGGCGCACGGCCTCGACCAGCGGCTGGACGGCCGGGGCCGCCTTCACGTCGATGTTGAAGCGGGCCGTGGGGAACGCGTCGAGCAGGTCCGTCAGCAGCGGGATCGGCTCGGTGCCGCCGATCCGGGCCTCGCGGACGGTGCGCCAGGGCAGCTCGGCGACCGCGCCGGCCCGGTCGGTGACCCGGTCCAGGCGGGTGTCGTGGAAGGCCACCAGCACGCCGTCGGCGGTGGCGTGCACGTCCGTCTCCAGGTAGCGGTAGCCGAGGTCGACCGCGGCCGCGAACGCCGCGAGCGAGTTCTCGGGGTGACCGAGATCACCTCCGCGGTGGGCGAAGGCGAGCGGGCCTCGGTGGTCGAGGAAGGGGTGCATCTCGGACTCCGGGGCGGTGGTGCGGGTGAGGGTGGCGACCTGGGGTCTGAGACAGCATAGGGGGTTCTGTCGCAGGACCGATAGGTGGTCGAGTCCGTCGCCGCGAGCGGGCCGCTCACCAGTCCCGGGTGGCGATCAGCTCCTCGGGGTCCGCGCCGGTGAAGCCGTAGGCCTTGGCGATGAACCAGAAGTCCTCGGCGATCTCCTCGCGGGCGACGGTCTCGATCTCGCTGCCGGCCTCCTCGAAGGCCTCCTGCAGCCGGTTGAACTCCTCGGTGGCGGCGTGGGTGAGCGGGTAGAGCGCCGCCAGGTCGGCGGGCTGCTCCGCCTCGATCCGCTCGCACAGGCGCAGCAGGACGGCGCGCCCCTGGTCGAGCACGTGGTCCGGGTAGTAGTCGTCCGCGTACAGGTGGCGCAGGAAGGCGTGGTGGGCGGTCCGGTGGTTGGTGAGTGGCATGGTGCAGATCCTGGAGTGCGCCACTGACAACCGGTCAGGCCGCAACCGCTTTCGCCCGGTCGGCCGCGATGTGCAGCGCCAGGCCGCCGAGCACGGTGCCCATGGCGTAGCGCTGGACGCGCAGCCAGGCGGGACGGCGGTGCAGGAAGGCGGCGATGCTGCCGGCGCTGAGCGCGATCAGGCCGTTGACGGTGACGGCCACCGCGATCTGGGTCAGGCCCAGCGCGAAGCTCTGGGCGGCGACGTGGCCGTGGGTGGGGAGCACGAACTGCGGGAGCAGCGAGACGTACATGATCGCGATCTTCGGGTTGAGCAGGCAGGTCAGCAGGCCCATCGCGAAGAGCTTGCGCGGCGGGTCGTGCGGCAGTTCGCGCGGGGCGAAGACCGCGGTGCCGCCGGGCCGGACGGCCTGCCAGGCGAGGTACAGCAGGTAGCCGGCGCCGGCCAGCTTGAGCGCGGTGTAGAGCAGCGGCACCACCGCGAAGACCGCGGCCACGCCCAGCGTCACCGCCGTGAGGTAGACCAGGAACCCGGTGGCCACGCCGGCCAGCGAGAGCAGTCCGGCCCGCCGGCCCTGGGCGATCGAGCGGGAGACCAGGTAGATCATGTTCGGCCCCGGCGTGAGGACCATGCCCAGCGCCACCGCGGCGACGCCGAGCACGGACCGGGGAGCCACGGAGGCGAGCGGGTTCATGCTGCTGAGGCTAGGTCAGCTCGTCAGCTCGGTGCAATGACGACTTTGCACTCGGTGCAATGATGGGGGCGTGCCAGTGGAGGACTACCGCAGGATCGCCGACGAGCTCGCCGCCGCCATCGGCGCCGGGAAGCTGCGCCCGGGGGAGCAGTTGCCCACCCAGCGGGCGTTCGCCCGCCGCCGCGGGGTGGCCGGCTCGACCGCCGCGCGGGTCTACCGGGAGCTGGTGCGGCGCGGCCTGGTGGTGGGCGAGGTGGGCCGCGGCACCTTCGTGCGGGCCGGGCAGGGCGATCCCGCCGGGGCGGTCCCGCTCGCCGAACCGGCGCCGGCCGGCGTCGACATGGAGCTCAACTACCCCGAGGTGCCGGAGCAGTCGGCCCTGCTGGCGGGTGCGCTGGCAGCGATGGTGCGCCCCGACGTGCTCGGGGCGGCGCTGCGGCCGGTGGGTGCCGCCGGCACCGCGGCCGCGCGCGCGGCGTTCGCGGCGCTGGCCGAGCGCGCGGGAGGGGTGCCGGTGCGGCCGGCGGACGTGCTGTTCGCCGGCAGCGGTCGGCAGGTCATCGCCGGGGCGCTGGCCGCCCTGGTGCCGCCGGGCGGGCGGCTGGGGGTGGAGGCGCTGACCTTCCCGGTGGCGAAGGCGGTGGCCCGGCGATTGGGGATCACCCCGGTGCCGCTGCCGATGGACGAACACGGCGTGCTGCCGGCGGCGTTGGCGGCCGCGCACCGCGCCGCCCCGCTGCGCGCCGTCTACCTCCAGCCGCGGCTGCACAACCCGCTGGGGGTCACCGCGGATCCGGCACGTTGCGCTGAACTGGCTGAAACTGTGCGGAAGTTGGACCTGCCGGTGGTGGAGGACGCGATCTGGGCGTTCCTCTGCCCGGGGAGCACCGCGTTCGCCGCGCTGGCTCCGGAACGCACCATCCTGGTGGACAGCCTCTCGAAGCGGCTCGCGCCCGGGCTCACCACCGGATTCGCCGTGCTGCCGCCGCAGTTGCGGGAGCCGGTGCGGGCCGCGCTGCGCGCGGGCGGCTGGGCGCCGAGCGGGTTCGCGCTGGAGGCGGCGGTGCGTTGGGCCGGTGACGGGACGCTGGCCGCGCTGGAGCGGGCCAAGCGGGCGGACGCGGCCCGGCGCCAACGGCTGGCCCGCCGGCTGCTGCCGGGGGCGGCGCTGCGCGGCGACCCGCGCTCGTACCACCTGTGGTGGGAACTCCCTTCGCCGTGGCGGGCGGAGGCCTTCGTGGCGGCCGCCGCGGCGGCGGGGATCGCGCTGCCGCCCGCCGCGGCGTTCGCGGTCGAGGCCCGGGCGACGCCGTCGGCGGTGCGGCTGGGCCTGGCCACCGCGCCGCTGCCGGAACTGGAACAGGCGTTGCGCACCTTGCGGCGAATCGCCTCGGGAGGCCCGAGTGAGCCCGGTGGCGGGTGACTCGATCCCGTGTGCGGGTGGCGAACGTGCTGGCCAGCCGCGGAACTTGCGGGTTTCGGAGCCGTCTGACGCCCGTTCGGCGGGCCCAAACCGCGCTAGCTTGGCGCCATGGATATCACCACGACGCAAGCAACGGTGAAGTTCGACGTCAGGGTGGTCGCGGCCGCCTCGACCACGGTGGTGCTCTGGGCCTCCGCCTTCGTCGCGATCCGGGACGCGGGCGGTGCGTTCGGCCCGGGATCGCTGGCACTGGGCCGGTTGCTGACCGGCGCGGTGGCGCTGCTGGTCCTGCTGCTGGTGCGCGGCGAGGGGCTGCCCCCGCGCGCCGCCTGGCCCGGGATCCTGACCTCCGGGGTGCTCTGGTTCGGGCTCTACATGGTCGCGCTCAACTGGGGCGAGAAGAAGGTCGACGCGGGCACCGCCGCGATGGTGGTCAACATCGGCCCGGTGCTGATCGCGCTGCTCGGCGGCTGGCTGCTGAAGGAGGGCTTCCCGCGCAACCTGCTGTCGGGCATGGCCGTCTCCCTCGTCGGCGCCGTCGTGGTGGGCGCCTCGATGTCCGGCGGCGGCAGCAGTTCGGTGCTCGGCATCGCGCTGTGCGTGCTGGCGGCGGCGGCCTACGCCTCGGGTGTCGTGAGCCAGAAGCCCGCGCTGCGGCACGCCTCGCCGCTGCAGACGACCGCGTTCGGCTGCCTGGTCGGTGCGGTGGCCTGCCTGCCGTTCAGCCCGCAACTGCTGGACCAGGTCGGGCACGCGCCGCTGCGGGCCACCCTGGACATGGTCTACCTCGGCCTGTTCCCGACCGCGCTGGCCTTCACCACCTGGGCCTACGCGCTCTCCCGCACCACCGCGGGCAAGATGGGCGCCACCACCTACGCGGTGCCGGCCCTGGTGGTCCTGATGTCCTGGGCCGTCCTCGGCGAGGTGCCCGGCTGGCTGACGCTGCTCGGCGGCGTGCTCTGCCTGGGCGGCGTGGCGGTCTCCCGGCGCCGCTGACGGCACCGCGCACCGGTCGCGCGGGGGTGGGGCTCCCGCGCGGCGCAAGGCCCGTCGTGCCCCGCCGGAGCACCCGGCGGGCGCCCTGCAGCCCTACAGCACCAGGGTGGTCTCGCTGCGGCCCAGCAGGTAGCCCAGGTGCAGCCGGTTCTTGGCACCCAGGCCGTCCTTGATGGCGGCCACGTGCGCCTGCAGCGAGCGCTCGCTGATGCCCAGCCGGCGGGCGATCACCTTGTCCGAGTGCCCCTCCACCAGCAGCCGCCGGATCGACTCGCGGATCGCCGGCACCACCTCGGGTGCGGCCTGGGCGGCGTGGATGGGGACGAACGGGAACGGCTCGGCCCGGTCCCAGGAGCGCTCGAAGACGTCGCTCAGGAAGCGCACCACGGACGGCTCGGTGATCATCGAGGCCACCGTGCGGTCCTCGTTGGCGGAGATGAACACGGTGCTGCGGTCGATCACGATCAGCCGGTCGAAGAACTCGGCCAGGGTGCGCACCTGGACGCCGTGGTCGGTCACCGTGCGGACGTAGCTCTTGGTGGCCTCGTCGAACCGCGTGGTGTGCTGGTAGAGGGTGCGCATGGCCACCCCGCCGGCGATCTGACGGCGCACCGACTCCAGCGCCTCGTCGAGCACCGCGCCGGGCCTGGGGCCGTCCGGCTGGGCGGTGAGGATCTCCCGCTCGGCGTCCTCCAGGGCGGTCTGGATGGTCCGGTTGATCTCCGGCAGCCCGTGCAGGTACACCACGCCCGGTGCGGCCGGCTCCCCGGGTAACGACGCCGGGGCCTCCTTCTCCTGGTTCTGCTGCTTGGCCAACTGGGCCAGGGCCAGCTTCAGGGCGGCCTCGACCAGGTTGTCGTCGAGGCCCTGGCCCTGCGCTGCCACCTCGGGCACGAACGCCCCCCCGGCGTTGCCCTGAGCGTCCGATTTGCCCGATCCTGCTCCCATATAGACCCCTCGGTTAACTGCAATGCGAAGACCCGAACCATCCTAGGTCTGGAGCCGTGAACCCAGCCAGGGGAAGGTTGGTTGTGCGGGCGGCGGAACTCCCCGGGGGAACACGAGGGAAACCCGCCGCAGCACACGAACTCAGCGATTGCGCAAGCGAATTGAGTTTCCCTCAGTTGATCCTCGCGCAACGCGACTAATTCCGGAATTGACGCCTGGTCAGCGCTGTCCGGAAAACCTTCCCCGATCAAAGCTTTCACGAAAGAGGTCTGCCATGCGCCAGTACGCCTCCGTCCGGATCATCGCCCCGCTCTTCCTCCTGCTGGCCCCGGTGGCCGGTGTGCTGGCCGGCAGCTCGCTGCTGCACGGCACCGCCGCCGTCGCGGTGCAGAACCGGGCCGACGTGGGCTGGAACAACAACCCGGTCGGCGGCACCCCCACCCCGGCCCCGACGCCCACCGCCTGACCCTCCCGGCCACCGCCGCCAGATCCGAAGAGAGCAGCCGTCTGCCATGTCCGACTCACCGTGGTTCGTCTCCCGCCCCACCGACAGCCGGGCCCCGCACCTGGTCTACTGCTTCCCGCACGCCGGCGGCAACGCCCGGTCCTTCCTGGGCTGGCAGCAGCACCTGGCGGCGGACGCCGAACTGGTCGGCGTCTGCGCCCCCGGGCGCGGCCTGCGGCTGGACGAGCCGAGCCCGGCCACCATCGCCGAGCTGGCCGAGGGCGCCGCCCGGGCCATCGCGGCCGCCGCCGACCGCCCGTTCCTGCTCTTCGGCCACAGCTTCGGCGCCGTGCTGGCCTTCGAGACGGCCCGCCGACTGCGCGAACTCCCCTTGCTGCGCCACCTGGTGGCGTCGGGATGTGCCGCTCCGCGGTTGCTGCCGAGTGAGCGGGTGCGGCAGACGGCCAGGCTGCGCGGCCAGGAGTTCACCGAGGCGGTCGCCTTCTTCGGCGGCCTGCCGCCCGAGGTGCTCGCCGAGCCCGAACTGCAGGACCTGCTGCTGCCGGGGCTGCGCGCCGACTTCCACCTCGTCTCCGGGTACCGCTACCAGCCGGGCGAGCCGCTGCCGATCGGCATCTCGCTGGTCAACGGCCGGGAGGACCCGCACGTCGGGCCGGCCGAACTGCGGCACTGGGAGCACGAGTCCGTGCTGCCGCTGCGCTACCACTGGGCCGACGGCGGCCACTTCTACTTCGGCTCCGACCCGGCGCCCGCGGTGGATCTGCTGCGCTCACTCATTCGTGCGGATTCCGGCGCGCCGACCGCGCGGGAGGAACACGTCGAACTTATCTAGTTGTGCCGCCGGAACCACGGGTGGCAACCCGTCCGGAACCGCAGCCGGGGAAACCCCCGCAACTCGCGTCACAACAGAGAGGATCCTGCGATGCAGTCGGCAGCCGCAGACCAGTACCACCGCGCCCGGGTATTCCGGGAACTCCACGAGCGGTCCGCCGCCTTCGTGATTCCGAATCCGTGGGACGCCGGATCCGCCAAGCTGCTGGCCGGCCTCGGCTTCCCGGCCCTGGCGACCACCAGCGGGGGCCTGGCCTTCTCGCTCGGCCGCCCCGACGGCGACAACCAGGTGAGCCGGGCCGAGGCGCTGGCCAACGCCGCGGACATCGTGGCCGCCACGCCGCTGCCGGTCGCCGCCGACCTGGAGAGCGGCTACGGGCCGACCCCCGAGGACGTCGCCGAGACCATCCGGCTGGCCGCCCGGGCGGGCCTGGTGGGCGGTTCGATCGAGGACGCCACCGGGGACCCGCAGGCGCCGGTGCTGGAGCCCGCCGCGGCCGCGGAGCGGGTCCGGGCGGCCGTCGAGGCCGCCCGCTCGCTCGACTTCCCCTTCACGGTCACGGCGCGGGCCGAGAACTTCCTCTACGGACGCCCGGACCTGAAGGACACCGTCGCCCGGCTGCAGGCCTACCAGGAGGCCGGTGCGGACGTGCTCTACGCCCCCGGCCTGCCGGACGCCGACGCCGTGCGGACGGTCTGCGCCGAGCTGGACCGTCCGGTCAACGTGCTGGCCGCGGCCGGCGGCCTGAACCTGACGGTCGCGCAGCTGGCCGAGCTCGGGGTGCGGCGGATCAGCCTGGGCTCCGCCCTGGTCCGCGCCGCCCTGGGCGGGCTGCTGGCCGCGGCGGAGGAGGTGCGCACCACGGGGACCTTCGGGTTCGCCGCGCGGGCGCTGCCGTACGCCAGGGCCAACGAGATCTTCACCGAGCTCGCCGACATCCATCGACCCCCGAAGGAAGAGACGTCATGAGTGTCCTGCAGGCCCCGCGGTACGTCCTGGGAGAGGAGGAGTTGGACCACACCGAGGTCGAGTGCCTGGCCGAACGGGCCGCCGAGCTGAAGATGGTGCCCAGGGCCGCGCTCTGGGGCTGGGGGTCGGTGCGCCGCACCGGCCGAGGCCTGGCGGAGCTGGCGATCGACAGCGGCTGCGCCACGCTGCGGGCGGCGGGGGTGGACCCGGCCGAGGTGGACGCGCTGATCCTGTGCTCCACCCGGTTCCCGGGCGGGCCGCGCACCCACGGCCGGTTCGTCGAGCGGATCCTGACCGGGACCGGCCTGGAGCGCGCGGCCTTCCTCGGGATCACGCTGAACCGCTGCACCAACCTGCTGGTCGCCCTCGACACCGCGCACGCCCTGGTGGCGTCCGGTCGGCACCGCCGGATCCTGGTGATCACCACGGACCGGATCGAGGACGAGAAGGAGCGGATGGAGAGCTTCGCGCTCTTCAGCGACGGGGCGGCGAGCTGCCTGGTCTCGGCCGGGGCAGCGGTCCCGGCCGGGGCCGGGGCGGGCTACCGGATCCGGTCCACCGCCAGTGCCCAGGAGGCGGTCGCGCTGGACTGGTCGCACGAGATCAGCGCCGACCTGGCCCGGGAGGCGAACGACCGCCTGCTGGCGCCGCACGGGCTGGCGGCGGACCGGGTGGACGGGCTGCTGCACGCCAACCTGTTCCTGCCGCTGGTCACCATGAAGGAGCGTCAGGCCGGCTTCACCGCACGCCAGCTGTACACCGCGAACATCACCCGGTTCGGGCACTGCTTCGCCGCGGACCCGCTGATCAACCTGGCCGACCAGGAACGCGCCGGTCTGCTGCGCGACGGCGGCCACTACCTGGCCGCGGTGAGCGTGCCGGGTTCGCGGGTCGCGGTCCTGCTCCAGCGCGACGGCGGCTGACCCGCCGCCGGTCCCCGCCCCGAGCCGTCCGCCCGCACCCTCCAGGAACCCCCTTCCGCCGCGCTGCCCGCCGTCCGTGGGTCGCCCCGGCGCGCCCTGCCACGCCACCGTCCGATGGAGTGCCCGTGTACGCCCACCAGACCCACGACCTCGACGACCTGACCACCTCGCTGCCCGCCGGCGGCTTCGAGTTCGGCCCCGCCGCCCGGGCCGAGGCCGACGCGGTGCTGGCCGCCGGCCCGGCCGCGACCTACCACCGACTGCTCGCCGACCAGGAGTCGCAGACCACCCTGCTGGTGGCCCGCCGGGTGCTGGCCGCCTTCCTCGCCGCCGCGGACCCCGGCACCGAGCCGGTCACCGCCGCCGCGCTCACCGCCCTGGTGGCCGGGGCCCGGGCGGAGTTCGCCCCGGCCGCGGCCCGGTTGACCGCCGGACCCGCCGACCGCGCCGTCGCGCTGCGCGGCCGGGCCCCGGTCGCGCTGCTGGCCGGCTGCTGGCTGGACACCGTCTCGCAGCCCGCCACCCAGCCCGCGCTGGTGGTGAACCGCCTCTACGCCCAGTACTTCGAGCTCAAGGGCGGGGGACGGCCGCAGCAGTCGGTGCTGCAGCGGCGGCGCCGCGCGCTGGAGGACGCCGGGGTGCTGCTGCCGCAGCCCGAGGAGGTGGACTTCCTCGCCCGGTCCCAGGCCCGCCCGCTGGCCGCGCTGCACGGCGCCTTCCTGCTGGCCCTGTCCCGGCTGCCCGCCGCCTTCCTGCCCGAGGTGGTCGGCGTCCAGTACGCCTTCCACGCGCTCGGCCTGGACGACCTGCTGGCCGGTGCCGGGCCGACCCTCGCGGTGGACGAACTGCTGCACGAGTACCTGGAGCTGACCGAACGTTCGGACACCGGGGAGCAGGACCGGCGGCGGCTGGCCGCGGCGGTCCGGCTGGTGGTCCGGATCGAGCGCGAACAGCTCGCCCTGCTCGCCGAACTGGTGTCCTACCGGGCCGGGCTGTCGGTGGACGCGCGGGCCGCCGAGATCGTCGAGCGGCACCGCCCGTTCGCCGGCCGCCAGCACAAGAACGTCAAGATCGGCGGCGAGCTGCTCTCCGAGACCTTCGCCGACCCGCAGTTCGACCTCGACGCCTTCATGGCCGAGTTCCGCGCCTCCCGCCAGCTGCGCCCGCTGCGCAGCGGCGGCTGCCCGTTCACCCGGGCGGTCAAGTTCGGCGGCCCGATGTTCGGCATCTTCGACGAGACCGAGGCCGCCGTCTTCAAGGAGTGGGCCGAGGCGGTCGCCGCCGGCGAGCCGGCCGGTGCCCCGCTGCGGCCCGACACCAGCGGCGACGAGCAGGCCGCGCACTGGCAGCGGGCCGTGCTCGCCGCCGCCCCGCAGGACGTGCGGTTCGCCGAGGCGGCCCCCGCCGACGACCGCGAGTTCTTCCACCGCCTGGTCAACATCGAGCAGTTCCCCAACACCCTGCCGCTGGCCGCGCAGACCGCCGACGAGGGCCTGGCGCGGGCCGAACTCCTCTTCAGCCACGGCGCGGGCGGCCGCTACACCGACGCCAGCTGGTTCGACTACACCCCCGAGGCGCTGCTGGAGCGGGTGGACCGGATCTACTGGGACAAGCTGGTCGGCCCGTACCGCGCGCTGCAGGAGCTGCCCGACCGGGACGAGGTGATCTTCCACCAGAAGACCTTCGCGCTCGGCAGCCTGATCGACGGCACCTGGGCCTACCGGATCGGCAACCTCGGGCGCTACCACCGGCAGAGCGACGCGATGCTCTTCTCGATCTACGCCGACGAGATGGGCCGCGGCGAGCTCGCCAAGAACCACATCACGCTGATCCGCCAGGTACTGGCCAGCATGGACGTCCACCTGCCGCACATCCGCTCGGCGGAGTTCCTGGACCAGGGCGAACTGCCGGACGAGCTCTACCGGTTCTCGATCCACCAGATCTGCCTGGCGCTGTTCCCGGACCGGCTGCACGGCGAGATCCTCGGCTACAACCTCGGGATCGAGATGTTCGGGCTCGGCGAGATGCGGCTGCACGAGGTGCAGAAGCTGCGCCGGCACAACCTGGACACCGCCTACGAGGAAGCGCACCTGTCGATCGACAACTTCTCGGCCGGGCACGCCCGCCAGTCCGCCGAGATCATCGTCTCCCACCTGGACGGGGTGCGCCGGGAGGCCGGCGAGGCGGCCGTGCGGCGCGAGTGGCGCCGGATCTGGCGCGGCTACGCCTCCTTCGCCTGGTTCGTGGAGCACCAGTTGGTCAACTCGCTGGCCACCGAGGCCGACACCGCCGACGACCTGGTCATCTGAGGAGCCCGCCGTGACCCCCAACGCCTTCGACCCGGAGATCCTCCGGCTGCCCTTCTACACCGACGACCACCGCGACCGGGCCCAGCGGCTGGGCCAGTGGTGCGAGGAGCGGGCCGCGCTCTGGACCGACCTGCGCACCGACGGCCCGGACAAGGCCGTGCGCCGGGCGCTGGCCGCGCTCGGCGAGGCCGGCTGGCTGGCCTTCCTGGACGCCGGGGAACCCGGCACCGACGGCGACTACCGCTCGGTCTGCCTGGCCCGCGAGGCGCTCGCCTACGCCGAGGACCTGGCCGACTTCGCCTTCGCGATCCAGGTGCTCTCGGCCACGCCGATCCTGCGGTACGGCAGCCCCGAGCAGCGGCGGCGCTACCTGCCGGGCCTGGCGGCCGGCACCCTGGCCGGCGCCTTCGCGGTCTCCGAGGAGCAGGCCGGCTCGGACGTGGCCGCGGTGGCGCTGACCGCCGAGCGGGACGGCGAGCAGTACGTGCTCAACGGCGGCAAGGCGTGGATCGCCAACGGCACGGTGGCGGACGTGGTCTGCGTGATCGCCCGGACCGGCGAGGGCCCGGGGCCGCTGGGGCTGACCGCCTTCCTGGTCCCCGGCGACACCCCGGGGCTGCGGGTGCGCGAGCCGATCGACGCGATCGCGCCGCGTCCCTTCGCCCACCTGGCGTTCGAGGACTGCCGGGTGCCCGCCGACGCGGTGCTCGGGCGGCCCGGGCGCGGCTTCGTGGTGGCGATGGACCTGCTGGAGCGGGCCCGGATGACGGTGGGCGCGGCCGCACTGGGCTTCGCCCGGCGGGCCGCCGACGCGGCCCAGGCCCGGGCCCGGCAACGCGCCATCTACGGCGGGGTGCTGTTCGACCTGCCCACGGTCAAGTTCGAACTGGCTTCCATGGAGGTCGAGTTGAACGCAGCCGCGCTCCTGGTCGGGCGGGCCGCCTGGGAGCTCGACCAGGGCCACCGGGGGTTCGGCAAGCACTCCAGCATCGCCAAGTTGCAGGCCACCGAGGCGGCGCAGCGGATCGTCGACCGGTGCGTGCAGCTGCACGGCGCCGCCGGACTGGTCGCCGGCAGCCTGCCCGAACGCCTGTACCGGCAGATCCGGGCGCTGCGTGTCTACGAGGGCGCCTCGGAGGTTCAACAGCTGACCATCGCCGGCGCGCTGGACGCGCGCCGGGCCCGCTGACGCACTGTCAAGGAGCACCACTGCCATGCAGACCCCGGCGAACCCGGTCGAGGCCGTCCGGCACCCCGACCCCTACCCCTACTACGCCCGGCTCACCGCGGAACGCCCGTTCGGCTGGGACGAGCAGCTGCAGGCCTGGGTGGCCGCCGACGCCGCCTCGGTGACCGCCGCGCTGGCGGCCGCCGAACTGCGGGTGCGCCCGCCGGCCGAGCCGGTGCCGACCGGGCTGCTCGGCACCGCCGCCGGTGCGGTCTTCGGCGACCTGGTCCGGATGACCGACGGCCCGGACCAGCAACGCCTCAAGCACGTGGTGCTGGACGCGCTCGGCGAGGCCGATCCGGCCGAGGCGGGCAAGCTGGCCGCCGAGCGGACCCGGCAGAGCCTGGAGCGGGCCGGCGGTCCCGGCTTCGAGGAGCTGATGTTCCAGGTGCCCGCCCGCGTGGTGGCCGCCCTGTGCGGGCTCGACGCCGGGCTGGAGCCGGAGGCCGCCCGGCTGGTGGGGGACTTCGTGCAGTGCATTCCCGCCGGTGCCACCGCGGAGCAGCAGCGGGCGGCCGCGGTGGCCGCCGCGCGGCTGCAGGAACTGCTCGGGCCGGGCCTGACCGGCGCCGAGCCGACCGGGCTGCTGGCCGCCCTGGTGCGGGCGGCCGGGCGGCACGACTGGCCGCAGGTGGCGCCGCTGCTGGCCAACGCCGTGGGGTTCCTCTCGCAGACCTACGACGCGACGGCCGGACTGATCGGGAACGCGCTGCTGGCGCTGCGCGAGCAGCCGGCCGGCGAGCTCACCGCGCTGGCCCGCGAGGTGGCCCGGCACGACGCGCCGATCCAGAACACCCGCCGGTTCGCGGCGCTGCCCTGGCGGTTCGGCACGGGGACCGTGCAGCCCGGTCAGGCCGTGCTGCTGGTGCTGGCCGCCGCCAACCGGGACCCCGCCGCCAACCCCGACCCGCACGCCTTCGACCCCGGGCGCACAGCGCCCCACTGCTTCACCTTCGGCGCCGGCCGGCACCGCTGCCCGGGCGCCGACCTCGCGGTGGCGATCACCGCGGGCGTGCTGGACGAACTGCTGGCGCACGGCTTCGAGGCGGCCGCCCTGCCCGCCGGGCCGCGCTACCGCGCCCTGGCGAACGCGCGCATCCCGCTGCTCTGAGCAGCCCTGCGCCGAGTTCGGTTCCCACCGCCTTACCCCCGCACGACCACATCCAGGAAGGACGAGACCGATGGCAGAGCAGCCGCGGCTGTGGATCCGGCACGAGGTGCGCGCCACCGAGCGCCGGGCCCCGCTGGTGCCGCAGGACGCACGCCGACTGGTGGAGCTGGGGTTCCAGCTGACCGTGGAGGACTCCCCGCAGCGGGTGTACCCGCTGGACGAGTACCTGGCCGCCGGGTGCCGGGGGGCCGAGGCCGGCTCCTGGACCACGGCCCCCGAGCCGGCCTACGTCCTCGGGCTCAAGGAGCTCCCGGACCTGCCGGAGGAGCTGACGCACCGCCACATCTTCTTCGGCCACGCCTACAAGGGCCAGCAGGGCAGCCGCGAGCTGCTCGCCAGGTTCGCCCGCGGCGGCGGCGAGCTGCTCGACCTGGAGTACCTGGTGGACGACGCCGGGCGCCGGCTGGCCGCCTTCGGCTACTGGGCCGGGTACGTGGGCGCCGCACTCGGCGTGCTGCAGGCCCGCGGCCGCCTCACCGCCCCGCTGCGCCCGCTGGCCAAGAGCGAGCTGGACCGGCAGCTGCGCCACTCGATCCGCGACGGCGCCCCGGACGCGCTGGTGATCGGCGCGCTCGGCCGGTGCGGGCGCGGCGCGGTGGACGCGCTGGAGGTGGCCGGGCTGGCCGCCACCTGCTGGGACCAGGCGGAGACCCGCGCGCTGGACCGCACCGTGCTGCTCCACCACGACCTGCTGGTCAACACGGTGCTGACGACCCGTCCGATCCCGCCGTTCCTGCGCCCCGCCGACCTCCCGGTCGCGGACCGGCGGCTGAGCCTGGTGGTCGACGTGACCTGCGACGTCACCTCGGACCTCAACGTGCTGCCGGTCTACCGCACCGTCACCGACTGGTCGGACCCGGTGCGCCGCCTGCACCAGGACCCGCCGCTCGACCTGATCGCCATCGACAACCTGCCCTCGCTGCTGCCGGCCGAGGCCAGCCGGGCCTTCTCCGCCGAACTGGTCGCCCAGCTGAGCACCCTGGCCGACCCGGCCGCGCCCTGGCGGCACTGCCGGGCCGACTTCCGGGCCGCCTGCCGCAGCCACGACCTGGAGGCCGTCCATGTCTGAGTCGTCCGCGTCCGACCGCTCGACCGCGATACGCACGGTGCACTGGATCGGCACCGGACTCTCCACCGGCCGCAGCGGCCTGGAGCTGCTGCTGGAGCACGGCGCCCGGGTCGTGCTCTGGGGCCGGACCGCGGCCAAGGCCGAACAGTGCCTGGCGGCCCGCGGCCTGGCCGGCCGGGCCGGGGCCCGCGCCTTCGACGCGGCGGCCCTGGCCGCCGCGCTGGCCCCCGGCGACGTGCTGGTCTCGATGCTCCCGGCCGCCCACCACCCCGGGCTGCTGCGGCTGGCACTGGCGCACGGCGCCCACTTCGCCTGCTCCAGCTACGTCTCGCCGGAGCTGGCGGAGCTGGCCGGCACGGCCACCGGGACGGTGGTGCTCACCGAGGCCGGCCTGGACCCGGGCATCGACCACCTGATGGCCCACCGCCTGGTCGAACTCGGCCGCGCCGCCGCCGGGGAGGCCGTCAGCACCGCCGACTTCACCTCCTACTGCGGCGGACTGCCCGCCGAGCTCAACGAGTTCCGCTACCGCTTCAGCTGGGCCCCGCTCGGGGTGCTCAACGCGCTGCGCTCGCCGGCCCGCTACCTGCGCGACTGGCAGCTGCGCACCGCGCCCCGCCCCTGGCAGGCCACCACCGACTACCCCGTGGCCGGCGAGCAGTTCGAGGTGTACCCGAACCGCGACAGCCTGCCCTTCGCCGAGCAGTACGGCTTCCCGCCGCACTGGCGCAAGCGCTCCTTCGTCCGCGGCACCCTGCGCCCGGCCGGCTGGCGGGCCGCCTGGTCCGAGGTGTTCGCCACCGTGGAGTCCGGCGACGACGCGCGGATCGCCGCGCTGGCGGGCGAGTTGGCCGAGCGCCACCCGATGCGCGAGACGGACCGCGACCGCGTGGTGCTCGCCGTGGCGCTGGACCTGAGCTGGGCCGAGGGCGCCTGGTCGGGCAGCTGCCTGCTCGACCTGCGCGGCGACGAGCGGGAGAGCGCCATGGCGCTGCTGGTCTCGCTGCCGCTGGCGTACGGCATCACCCGGATCCTCGACGGCGCCCTGGCCCCCGGCCTGCACCGGGCCGCCGAGGGCGCCCGGGAGGCCGGGCAATGGCTGGACTTCCTGGCCGCGCGCGGCATCACCACCGAGCTGCGCACCACCGAGAGCACGACGCAAGGAGCACTGCTGTGACCGACCGACGACCACCGGCCTTCGTGCTGACCGGAGCCTTCTGGGTGGTCTGCCGCAATCCGCGCTACCTGGAGGAGCTGGCCGCCCGCGGCCTGGCGATCCTGCTGATCACCCCGCGCGGCTGGCGCGAGCGCGCAC
Organism: Kitasatospora sp. NPDC058965; assembly: GCF_042741245.1. Classification (NCBI taxonomy): domain Bacteria; kingdom Bacillati; phylum Actinomycetota; class Actinomycetes; order Kitasatosporales; family Streptomycetaceae; genus Kitasatospora; species Kitasatospora sp. NPDC058965. Next base: position 25,180 of record NZ_JBHYKG010000033.1, on the reverse strand, counting down.
TGGCCGCCCAGGCCGACCCGACCGGGCCGGCCGCCCTGATCGACGAGATCGCTTTCGTCGACGGGGAGTTGAACCAGGACGGCTCGTTCACCGCGGGCGTGCTGGCCCGGGCCGCCGACTGGCGGGCGCGCTACCGGATCGTCGGCGCCTACGCGGTGGGCGAGACCCTGGTGGAGCCCACCGGGCTGCTGGCCGACGCACTCGGCCTGCCCGGCCCCGGGCTGCGGGCCACCCGGGTCTGCCGCTCCAAGCCGCTGCAGCGCTGGTACCTGCCGGAGTTCGCGCCGGCCGGCACGGTGCTGCCGGCGGGTGAGCGGGCCGCCTTCGACCCGGCCTCGGTCGGGTACCCCGCGGTGGTCAAGCCCGCCGCCCGGCACTCCAGTTCGGGGGTCGTCACGGTCGGCGACGCGCAGGCGCTGGCCGCCCGGCTGGCCGACTACCCGGAGCACGAGACGCTGCTGGTGGAGCGGAAGGTGGTCGGCCAGGAGTACTCGGTGGAGAGCCTGGTGCAGGAGGGCAAGGTGCTCTTCGCCTCGGTCACCCGCAAGACCACCACCGAGTCGCACGCGGCGACCTTCGTCGAGCTGTCGCACTCGGTGCCCAGCGCCCCGGAGCCGGTGGACCGGGCGCTGCTGGAGGCCAACGCCGCGCTGCTGGCGGCGCTGGACTTCGGCAGCGGGATCGCGCACGCCGAGTGGCGGGTGGACGCCGCGGGCCGGCCGGTGCTGATGGAGGTGGCCGCCCGCACCCCGGGCGACGGCCTGCTGGCCCTGTACCGGCTGGCCACCGGCGAGCCGCTGGAGCCGGAGATCGTCCGGCTGGCGCTGGGCGAGCCGGCCGGCTACCCCGAGCCGCGCCGCTGGACCCGGCAGGTCTACCTGGAGCACCGGGACGGGGTCCTGGAGGACGTCCGGGTGGACTGGCCCGGCATCCGGCCGGTCTGGCTGGGCGAGGCCGGGATCTGGCCGGACCCGCAGGTCGGCGCCCCGGGCGAGCCGGGGGAGCTGCGCGCGGTGCTGGTGCTCAAGGAGCGCGGCAGCCGACTCGGTCCGCTGGAGAGCTCGGACGACCGCGCGGTCTGCTTCCTGATCGACGCCCCGTCACCCGCGGAGCTGGACGCGCTGGAGCAGCGGGTGCGCGCGGCGGTCACGATCGAGGTGCGCGATGTCGACTGACACCGTCCGCCCGGAGGCCGCGGCGCCGGCGGCGGTCGAGCCCGCCCCGGCGCGGGTCACCGTCTGGGCCACCTTCCGGGACGCGCCGCTCGCGGTGAAGACCGTGCTGGCGGGCGTGCTGGTGAACCGGCTCAGCGGCTTCCTCAACGTCTTCCTGGTGCTCTTCCTCGGCTCGAAGGGCTACTCCAAGCCGGAGACCGTGCTGGCGCTGGGCGTGTACGGCGGCGGCGCCGTGCTCGGGGTGCTGGTCGGCGGCTCGCTCGCGGACCGGCTGGGCGTGCGCAACGCCACCGTGGCCAGCATGAGCGCGACCGCGGCGCTCACCGCGGCCCTGCTCTACCTGCCGGGCTACGGCCTGCTGATGGCCGCCGTCGGCCTGGCCGGCCTCGGCGCCCAGGTCTTCCGGCCGGCCTCGGCCACCCTGCTCTCCGAACTCACGCCGGACGAGCGGCAGGTGATGGTCTTCGCGATGTACCGCTTCGGCCTCAACCTGGGCGCCACCGCCGCCCCGCTGGTCGGCTTCTGGCTCTACCACGCCGGCCACGACCGGTACGTGCTGCTCTTCTGGGGCGAGGCGCTGATCGCGCTGGCCTACGCGGTCCTCGCGCTGGCCACGCTGCCCGCCGCCACCCGCCGCAGCGCCACCGCGGCCGCCGTGCCGCAGGCGGGCGGCTACCGGGCCGTGCTGCGCGACCGCCGCTACCGGCGCTACCTGGCCGCCGCCTTCTGCCACGCCGTGGTCTACGTGCAGTACCTGTCCACCCTGCCGCTGTTCGTGCAGGACCGGCACCTGGCCATCGTCTGGTACACCGTCGCGGTCTCGCTCAACGGCTTCGTGGTGATCGCCTTCGAGCTGCTGGTCACCCGGCTCGCCCAGTCCTGGCCCGCGCGGATCACCATCGGCCTGGGGTTCGCCCTGGTCGGCGCCGGCGTGGCCTGCTACGCCCTGCCGATCGGCGCGGCCGCGATCGTGCTGGGCACGCTGGTCTGGTCGATCGGCGAGATCATCGGCGGCCCCACGGTGTTCGCCTACCCCGGCACCGCCGGACCCGAGCAGCTGAAGGGCCGCTACATCGGCAGCTTCCAGTTCGTGTTCGGCCTGGGCAGTGCGCTCGGCCCGATGCTGGGCGGCTGGTTGTTCATCCAGGCCGGCGTGCTGGTCTGGCCGCTGCTGGCACTCGGTTCGCTGGCGGCCACCGTGCTGGGCCTGGCCGCCGTGCGGCCCGCGCCCCGCGCGAGCTGACCCCGCGCTGGCCGACCCCGCGTGAGCTGACTCCCGCCCCCGCACGAGCCGACCCTTTCCCCCACCCCGACTTCCCTGACGCCCCGTTGGGCGGGCAGTGCGCTGTGCCCGCTTCTCCACCTCCGCCGTCCGAGACCAAAGAGAGGCCCGCAACATGTCCCACACCCACCCCGCCGAGGCCCACTACACCTGCCTGGGTGTCGGCGCCGGTCCCGCCAACCTGAGCCTGGCGTCGCTGCTGCACAGCGAGCCCGAGGTCAGCAACCTCTTCCTCGACCGCAAGGAGAAGTTCGGCTGGCACGACGGGCAGCAGATGCCCGGCTCCACCCTGCAGGTCTCGCTCTACAAGGACCTGGTCAGCCTGACCGACCCGACCAACCCGTTCTCCTTCCTCGCCTACCTGCACGAGCACGGCCGGATCTACCACTTCCTCAACGCCCAGTTCACCGACGTGCCCCGGCAGGAGTTCCGCAACTACCTGGACTGGGCGAGCCGGCGCAACCCGAACGTGCGGTTCGGCGAGGAGGTCCGGGCGGTCGACTTCGACGGCGCGCGGTTCGTGGTGGACACCGACCGGCGCCGGCTGACGGCGGACAACCTGGTGCTCGGGGTGGGCAACCGGCCCTGGGTGCCGCCGCAGGCCGCCGGACTGATCGGACCGACCCAGTTCCACGTCAGCGAGTTCCTGGACCGGGCCCAGCACCTGGGCGGCAAGCGGGTCGCGGTGATCGGCGGCGGCCAGTCCGGCGCCGAGGCCTTCCTGGAGCTCATCTCCCGCTCGGGCAGCGAGCTGCCGCGCCGGGTCTCCTGGATCTCCCGCCGGCGCAACTACTTCCCGATCGACGACTCGCCCTTCACCAACGACTTCTACATGCCGGGCCACGCCGAGTACTTCTACCGGCTGGCGCCGGCGGCCCGGGAGCGGTTCAACGCCGAGCACATCCTGACCAGCGACGGGGTCTCCGAGGCCACCCTGCGCGAGATCTACCAGCGGATCTACGTCCACCGGTTCATCGAGGGCGCCGAGGACCTGGTGGCGCTGGCCCCCAACCGGACCATGGAGTCGGTCCGGGCGGCCGAGGGCGGCGGCTGGACCGTCGAGGTGCGCCACAACGACCAGCGCCAGGGCACCGAGCGGTTCGACGCCGACGTGATCGTCTGGGCCACCGGCTTCCGCCCGGCCGCCACCGACTTCCTCGCCCCGATCGCGGGCCGCCTGGAGCGCGAGGGCGAGGAGCTGCGGATCGACCAGGACTACGCGGTCCGCTGGGACGGTCCGGCCGACCGGAACATCTTCGTGCAGAACGCGGCCAAGCAGCAGCGCGGCCTCGCCGACCCCAACCTCAGCCTGAACGCCTGGCGCAGCCGCCGGATCGTCGACCGGATCCGCGGGCTGCGCAGCAACGAGCCGCTGGAGTCCTTCATCGACTGGTCGGCCAAGGTCGGGGCCGACTCCGGCTGGGGGGTGTAGCGGCGATGAGCGAGGTGGACATCGCGGTCGTGGGCGGCGGCATCATCGGCTGCCTGACCGCGCGCGAGCTGCTCGCCCGGCGCTCGGAGCGCACGGTGGCGGTGCTGGACCGGGACTCGGTCGGCTCCGGCGCCAGCCGCCGCTCGGCCGGCCTGCACTTCCCGCGCGGCGCCACCGGCCGGGTGCGCGGCATGGCCGCCTACAGTCAGCAGTACTACGCCGAACTGACCTCGCACCGACCGGAACTGCCGATCCACCAGGTCGGCATGGACGTGGTCGGTGCGGAGCAGGCGGTGCGCCAGAGCTACCTGGCCAGCGCCCGGCCGACCCGGGCCACCGCGGGCGTCTGGCAGGTCGAGGGCGGCCAGTACGCGGACGTGGCGGGCCTGACCGGCCGGCTCTTCACCGAGCTGCGCGCCGGCGCGGCGGTGCACGAGGGCACCGGGGTCGCCGCGATCGAGCTCGGCCCCGAGCGGATCGGCCTCGCGCTCAGCAGCGGCGGCGAACTGACGGCCCGTCAGGTGGTGCTGGCGCCCGGTCCGTGGATCGCGGCCCCGGCCTGGCGCGAGCTGGTCGCCCCACTGGGGGTGCGGGTGAAGAAGGTCGTCGCGCTGCACATCGACCTGGTGCCCGCGCCGACCGACCGGGTGGTGGTCTTCCAGGCGGAGGACGCCTTCCTGCTCCCGCTGCACGACCGCGGGCACTGGCTGTTCAGCTACACCTGCCAGGAGTGGGGCGTGGACCCGGACGGCCTGGGCGAGGGGCTCTCCGACCAGGACCTCGGCGACGCGCTGGCGGTGCTGCGCGCGGTGGCCCCCGAGTACGCGGCGCACTGCGCCTCCGGGCGGGTCTTCTGCGACGCCTACAGCGGCACCGGCGAGCCGATCGTCCGCCCGCTGCCCGCCGACCCGCGCGTGGTCTTCGCCGGCGCGGCCAACGGCTCCGGCTACCGGCTGGCCCCCGCGATCGCCGCGCAGGCCGCCGACCTGATCGACCTTCCGTTTCTCACCAGTATGACCAGGAGTCACGCATGATACTCAGCAGCTACGACGAAGGCGTGCTGCACGAGGCCTTCGGTATCGACATGAGCAGCATCGAGGGCATCGCGGGCAGCCAGGGTGCGGGCGCCGGCTGGGGCCGGGTGGCCCCGGGCGTCAGCTCCGAGCTGCACCGGCACGACGAGACCGAGTTCTTCGTGATCGTCGCCGGCCGCGGCGAGTTCGAGGTCGGCGGGGAGCGCCACCCGGCGGTGCCGGGCACGGTGGCCCTGTTCGAGCCCTTCGAGACCCACGTGCTGCACAACACCGGCGCCGAGGACCTGGTGTTCGTCACCCAGTACTGGCGCGACGCCGAGCGCGCGGCGCGGGCGGCCGCGGCCCCGGCCGGCACCGGCTTCGGGGACCGCCCGGTCTTCGTCTTCTCCACCCCGCCCACCCCGAACGGGGACCTGCACCTGGGCCACCTGTCCGGCCCGTACCTGGGGGCCGACGCCTTCGTCCGGTTCCAGCGGATGAACGGCGCCCGGGCCTGGCACCTGACCGGCAGCGACGACTTCCAGAGCTACGTGGTCGGCGCCGCCGAGCGCGACGGGAGCACCCCGGCCGAGACCGCCGCGCACTTCAGCGCGGAGATCGCGGCCACCCTGGAGCTGATGGACATCCCGCTGGACCAGTACACGGTGACCAACGCGGACGCCGAGTACCCGGACGGGCTGCGGGAGTTCTTCACCCGGATGGTCGACTCCGGCAAGGTCGCCCCCAAGGCCGCGCCCGCCCTGTTCGACGGCGAGACCGGCGGCTACCTGTACGAGGTGGACGTCAAGGGCAGCTGCCCGACCTGCGGCGGCGGCACCAGCGGCAACATCTGCGAGGAGTGCGGCGAGCCCAACCTGGTGGTCGACCTGGGCGCGCCGCGCTCGGCCCGCTCGCAGGCCGAGCCGCGGACCGGCACCGCGACCCGCTTCTCGCTGCCGCTGCACGAGTTCGAGGCCGAGATCGCCGCCCACCACCGGCTGGGCCGGGTCCCGGTGCGGCTGCGCGACCTGGCGCGGCGGCTGTTCGCCCGCCCGGAGCTGGACATCCCGGTCAGCCACCCGGCCGACTGGGGCGTGCGCCCGGCCGAGGAGGCCGGCGCCGACCAGGTGATCTGGGTCTGGCCGGAGATGTCCTACGGCTTCCTGCACGGCATCCAGGCGCTCGGACGCCGGCTGGACCAGGACTGGCGGGCCGCCGAGCCCGGCGCGGACTGGAAGATCGTCCACTTCTTCGGCTACGACAACAGCTTCTACCACGGCGTGCTCTACCCGGCGCTGTACCGGGTCGCGTTCCCCGACTGGACCCCCGACATCGACTACCACGTCAACGAGTTCTACCTGCTGGAGGGCGCCAAGTTCTCCACCAGCCGGCGGCACGCGATCTGGGGCAAGGAGATCCTCACCGCCGACACGGTGGACGCGGTGCGCTTCTTCCTCAGCCTGACCCGCCCCGAGGGCCGGCGCACCAACTTCCGCCGCGAGGAGTACCAGCGGGTGCTGACCGAGACCCTGGTCGGCACCTGGGAGCAGTGGCTGACCGACCTGGGCAGCCGGGTCCGCAAGGGCTACGACGGAGCGGCGCCGGACGCCGGCAACTGGACCCCGGAGCAGACCGCGTTCCTGGCCCGGCTCGGTGCCCGGCTGACCGCGGTGACCGGGGCGCTCGGCCAGGCCGGGTTCTCGCTCAACCAGGCCGCCGCCGAGCTGGACGGCATCGTGCGCGACACGGTGCGGTTCGCCGAGCTGGAGAGCCTGACCGCGGACGACGCCCGCTGGCGGGCCGAGGCCCGGACCGCGGTGGCGCTGGAGCTGGCGGCCGCCAAGCTGCTGGCCCGGGTGGCGGCGCCGGTGATGCCGCGCTTCGCCGCCCGGCTGTCGGCCGCGCTCGGGCTGGGGGAGCCGGCGCAGTGGCCGACCGCGGTCGAGCTGCTGGCACCGGGCACCGAGGTCTCCCTGGCGGACGCGGTGTTCTTCCGCCCCGCGGCCGTCGCGGCGGCCCCGAGCGCCCCGGCCGTCGCGGCCGCCCCCGCGCACCTGGAGCTGCTCACCGACCTGGTCACCGAGGCGCTGCAGCTGGCCGAGCGGCCGGCCGCCGACGCCACCCTGATCGACCTCGGCATCAGCTCGCTGCAGGCGGTCCAGCTGCAGTACCAGCTGCTCACCGCGCTGGACGTGGACGTGCTGGTGGACGAGCTGCTCGGCGAGCACGACCTGACCGCGCTGGCCGGGCTGATCGGCGAGCGGGCCGGCGCGGCGGTTGCGGAGGCCGCGGCATGAACGCCGAACTCGTCGAACTGGTCCAGGACATCGAGGAGCGGGGCCTGTCCGTCTCGGTGACCGGCGGCGACCTGCGACTGCAGGGCATGCGCGACCGGATGGACCCCGAACTGGTCGGCCGCATCAAGCGGTTGAAGGCCGAGCTGATCCAGCACCTGAGCGCGGCCACCCCGCACGAGAGCGGCAGCTTCCCGCTCACCCCGCTGCAGCACGCCTACCTGCTGGGCCGCGGCGGCGTGTTCGAGATCTCCACCGCCAGTCACGTCTACCACGAGATCGAGGGGCACTGGGACGTCGGCCGGCTGGAGGCGGCGCTGAACGCGGTGATCCGCCGGCACGACGCGCTGCGGGCCCGGTTCACCGAGGACGGCCGCCAGGTGGTCGAGCCCTCGGTCGCCCCGGTGCTGATCGAGCGGCTCGACCTGCGCGGGCAGAGCCCCGAGCAGCAACTGCGCACTCGGGCGGTGCTGCGCGAGGAGCGCTCGCACCGGGTGCTGCCCGCCGACCGGGCACCGCTGCTGGCGGTGGAGGTGACCGAGCTGTCCGACCGGGCGATGGTGCTGCACGTCAGCCACGACGGCCTGGTGATGGACGGGATCAGCTCCTTCCTCTTCTTCCGCGAGTGGTGGCGCGCCTACCAGGGCGAGTTGGCCGCCGCCGGCACCGAACTGCCGCTGGAGGACTACGTCTCGGCGCTGGCGGTGGCGGCGGTCAAGGCGCCCGCCGCCCGCTCCCGGGCCTACTGGTCCGGCCGGCTGGACGAGTTGGCGGCCCACCCCGACCTGCCGGTGGCGGTGAGCCCGGCCGCGATCACCCGGCCGCGGTTCGTCCAGCGCCAGGTGCGGTTGGACGCCGCGCAGTGGGCCGCGTTCAAGCGCCGGGCCGCCGCGGTGGGCCTGACCCCGTCCGGTGCGCTGCTGGCCGCCTACGGCGAGGTGCTCTCCCGCTGGGGCGCCGGCGAGCGGTTCACCATGACCACCACGGTGGCCAACCGCCCGCCGGTGCACCACCGGATCGCCGAGGCCGTCGGCCAGTTCTCCGACACCCTGCTGGTGGAGATCGAGGTCGACCGCAGCAGGCCCTTCGTGGCCCGGGCCCAGGCGCTGCAGCGGCGGCTGCGCACCGACCTGGACCACCGGCACCAGTCCGGCATCGAGGTGCTGCGCGAGCTCGGCCGGCGGCGCGGCAGCGCCGAGGCGCGGATGCCGTTCACCTTCAACAGTGCGATCGGCTACACCGAGGAGGTGGACGGGTCGGCCTTCGAGCTGTTCGGCCCCGAGGTGTTCAGCGTCAGCCAGACCCCGCAGATCTGGCTGAACGCCTTCGCGATGGAGCAGCACCAGGGCCTGGTGATCCAGCTCGACGGCCTGGACGAGCTCTTCCCGGCCGGTCTGCTGGAGGCCCTGACCCAGGGCTACCAGAGCCTGCTGGAGCAGCTGCTGGAGGAGCGGAGCTGGGCCCGCACCGGCTTCGACCTGCTCCCCGGCGACCAGCTGCGGCGCCGCCGCGCGGCCAACGACACCGCGGTGGAGCTGCCCGAGGTGCTGCTCCAGGACGCCTTCGCCGAGCGGGCGATCAGCTGCCCGGACAACCCGGCCCTGATCACCTCCGGCCTCCGGATGAGCTACGGCGAGCTGCACCGCCGGGCGGCGCTGACCGCCGCCTGGCTGCGCTCGCACGGGGTCGGGCGCAACGAGCTGGTCGGCCTGGTGATGCGGCGCGGGCCGGAGCAGATCATCGGCATCCTGGCGACCGTGCTGGCCGGCGCCGCCTACCTGCCGGTGGACGCCGCGCTGCCCGAGGAGCGCCGCCGGTACATGCTGGCGGACGGCGAGGTCCGCTGCGTGCTGACCAACGTGGCGGACGCCGACCAGGACGGCCGCGCCGTCCTGCGGCTGGACGCCGCCGCCCCCGCGCCGGCCGGCCCGCCCGCGCTGCTGGAACCGCTGCCCGGCGCCGACCCGGACGACCTGGCCTACGTGCTCTACACCTCCGGCACCACCGGCGCGCCCAAGGGCGTGATGGTCACCCACCGCAACGTGGCCAACGTGGTGGCCGACTGCTACACCCGGTTCGGCATCCACCAGGACGACCGGTTCTTCGCGATCAGCGCCTTCAACTTCGACCTCTCGGTCTGGGACGTGTTCGGCGCGCTGACCGCCGGCGCCGCGCTGGTGATGCCCGACGCCGACCGGGCGGTCGACCCCGCGCACTGGCTGCGGATGTGCGAGCTGGGCGGGGTGACGGTGTGGAACTCGGTGCCCGCCATCGTCGGCCTGATGCACGACCAGGCGCTGGCCGAGGGGACGGCGCCGCCGGCCCTGCGGCTGGTGATGATGAGCGGGGACCGGCTGCCCCCGGCGCTGCCGGCCGCACTGCGCCGCCTGGTCCCGGGCCTGGAGGTGGTCTCGCTCGGCGGACCGACCGAGACCACGGTGTGGAACATCCTGCACCCGGTCGAGGAGTGGGAGGACGGCTCCGAGTCCATCCCCTACGGCCGCCCGAACGCCAACAACCGCGCCTACGTGCTGGACGCGGACGGCCAGGACGCGCCGGACTGGGTGACCGGCGAGATCTGCGGCGCCGGCACCGGGGTGGCCAAGGGCTACTGGCGCAACGAGGAGCGCACCGCGGAGAAGTTCGCCCACGACGAGCGGCTGGGCGAACGGCTCTACCGCACCGGCGACCTGGGCCGCTACCTGCCCAGCGGCGAGATCCAGATCCTGGGCCGCAGCGACTTCCAGATCAAGGTCAACGGCTACCGGATCGAGGCCGGCGAGGTGGAGACCCGGCTGGCCGCACTGCCAGCGGTCCGGCAGGCCGTGGTGGTCCGCCAGGAGGGCAGCCGCGGCGACCGGCTGGTGGCCCACCTGGTGCCCGCCGGCACGGACCGGCCCGACGTGCTGACGATCCGTCAGGAGCTGCGGGAGGCCCTGCCCGAGTACATGGTGCCGGCCGCCGTGGTGTGGCACGAGGAGCTGCCGCTCACCCGCAACGGCAAGGTGGACCGGGGCGAGCTGATCCGCCGGGCACCCGCCGCGGAGCCGACCGGGCAGCCGGCCGCACCGGTGGTCGACGACGGCGAGGCCGGCCCCACCGAGACCGAGCTCACCGGCATCTGGGCGCAGATCCTGCACCGCCCGGCGGTCGGCCCGCACGACAACCTGTACGCGCTGGGAGGCGACTCGATCAGCGCCGCGCGGATCCTCACCGCGGTCCGCAAGCGGTTCGGGGTGGGCATCCAACTCGGCCAGCTGGCCGCGCTGGAGACGGTGCGACTGATGGCCGCGCACGTGGACGCGGCCGTGGCGGCGAAGGAGGCGGGGCGGTGATCGTCAACCGGATCACGGCGAACGCGCCGACCGGCGGGCGGATCTCGTTCGCCCGGCTGGACGGCACCGAGACCCTGGAGCTGGCCGAACTGCACCACCGGGCCGGGCGGTTGGCGAGCTCGCTGGCCGAGCTGGGGATCGGCCCGGGCGACCGGATCGGAATCCTGGCGGCCAACAGCCCGCAGTGGGTGCTGCTGGACCTGGCGGCGCTCTGGCTGGGCGCCGAGACGGCCGGCTTCGAGCCCGGCAAGTTCGAGCCCGACCAGCGGCTGATCACCCGGTACGGCCTGCGGCTGCTGTTCACCGACCGCCCCGCCGAGGCGGCCGCCGCGCTGCCGCTGGCCGAGGTGGACCGGCTGGTGGAGAAGGCCGACTCGGCACCCGAACCGTGGCACTGGGAGCCCGGCCGGGTGACCACGGTCAAGTTCACCTCCGGCAGCACCGGCGAGCCCAAGGGCCTGGGCGCCACGGCCGGTTCGATCGACAGCTCGCTGCGCGCCGTCCAGGACATGTTCCACCACCGGGCGGGCGACGACCTGTTCGTCTTCCTCCCGCTGTCGCTGCTGCAACAGCGGTACTGGATCTACTCCGCGCTGCGGCACGGCCACGACGTGACCGTCTCCACCTACGAGGCGGCCTTCGCCACCATGCGCCGGGCCCGGCCGACGGTGGTGATGGGCGTGCCGGCCTTCTTCGAGACCGCCCGGCGGCACATCGAGGCCCGGGCGGCCCGGTCCGGCAAGCCGGTCGGCGAGCAGGCCGCCCAGCTCTTCGGCGACCGGGTCCGCTACCTGTGGACCGGCTCCGCGCCGGCGGCCCCCGCGACGCTGCGCTTCTTCAACGAGGCCGGGCTGCCGATCTTCGAGGGCTACGGCCTGAACGAGACCTGCATCGTGGCCAAGAACCACCCCGGCGCCTCCCGCGAGGGCAGCGTGGGCCGGGTGGTGCCCGGCAAGGAGGTGCTGCTGGACGCCGACGGCGTGATCAGCGTGCGCAGCGACCACCCCGTCAACGACCACTACGCCTACGCCGCCCCGGGCGACAGCGAGAAGGTGTTCCGGCCCGGCGGCATCGTGCGCACCGGCGACCTGGGCCTGATCGACAAGGACGGCTACCTCTACATCCTCGGCCGCGCGGACGACGTGATCGTGCTGGAGAACGGCAAGAAGATCGTGGTCCGGCCGATCGAGGAGCGACTGACCGCCGGACCCGCCATCACCGAGGCGGTGCTCTTCTGCCCGCGGCAGACCGAACTGGTCGCCGTGGTCCGCCCCGCGCACTACCCGCCCGACGAGGCCGCGATCGCGGACGCGCTCGCCGACGCCAACGCGGCGCTCGGCAAGGACGAGCGGATCGCCCGCGCGATCGTCGCCACCGAGCCGTTCACCGTCGAGAACGGCCTGCTCACCTCGCAGTTCAAACCCCGGCGCCCGCAGATCCGGGCCGCCTACGCAGCTGACCTCGCCAACCCGCAGGAGGGTATCCATGCACGCTGAGACCGAGACCGCCGCCCGGGAGAACCTGGTACTGGTCCTGACCAGTCCGGTCGAGCCGGAGGAGATCGACCCCGACGCCGACCTGGCCGGCCGCTACGGCCTGACCTCCCTCAACAAGGTGCTCTTCCTCACCTCGCTGTGCGACGAGACCGGCACCGAGCTGTCCCGCTTCACCGAGCACGACCTGGCCCGGATGACCACGCTGCGCGAGGTCGTCGACGCCGTCGCCCCGTCGACCGTCGAGGCGGTGTGACCATGGGAACCTGGGCCGTTGACGCACCGGTGGTGCTGGAGAACGAGTTCGTGCGGCTGAGCCCGCTGACCGCCGCCGACCGGGACGGGCTGCGCGCGATCGCGCTGGCACCGGACATCTGGCGGTACTTCGTGACCCGGATCGACACCCCGGAGGACTACGAGGCCTTCTTCGACGCCACCCTGGCCGACCACCAGGCCTGCCGGCGGGCGGTGTTCGTGATCACCGACAAGCGGACCGGCCGGGTGGCCGGGTCGATGAGCTTCGGCAACATGGCCGAGGCGGACGGGCGGCTGGAGATCGGCTGGTCCTGGCTGGGCCTGGACTTCCAGGGCAAGGGGGTCAACCGCTGGGCCAAGTACCTGCTGCTGCAGCACGCCTTCGAGGGGATCGGCGCCCTGCGCGTCGAGTTCAAGACCGACGAGCTGAACAAGCAGGCCCGGCGCGGGCTGCTGAACATCGGCGCCCGCGAGGAGGGCACGCTGCGCAGCTTCAACCCGATGCCGGACGGCCGGCGGCGCAACGCCGTCTTCTACAGCGTGCTGCGCGACGAGTGGCCCGAGGTGCGCGAGCAGCTGGCCAGCGGCCCGCGCGTGGTCCGACAGGAGGGGGCATGACCGCGCGACTGCTGCTGGCGGGCACCGCGTTCGACCGCGGGGAGCAGCACGGGCGGGCGCTGGCGGGTGAGTTGCGCGCCTTCCTGGACGACGGGCTGGCCCGGCTCAACCACCTGACGGCCACCCCGCTGACCCTGGACGGGCTGCGGCCGCGGATCGACGCCTACCGGGCGGCGGTCGCGGCCGCCGCCCCGGCCCTGGCGGCCGAGGTCGAGGGCCTGGCCGCCGGGGCCGGGATCCGCCCGGCCGAGGCCTGGCTGCTCCAGCTGCGCCGGGAGATCATGGGCTACCAGAAGGTGCCGACGGCCGGCGACTGCACCACCTACGCGCGGGCCGGCGGCCCGTACGCCGGGCACCCGGTGCTGGCCCAGACCGTGGACCTGAACGGGAACCTGGACGACGCGATCAGCGTGCTGGACGTGTCGCCGGCCGGCTCCGCCCGGCGCTCGCTGGTGCTCTCCTTCGCCGGACTGCTCGGGTACCTCGGGCTGAACAGCGACGGGCTGGCGATCGGGCTCAACCTGGTGCTCGGCGGGGACTGGCGGCCCGGACTGCCGCCCTACCTGGCGATCCGCCACCTGCTGGACACGGCGGGCAGCGTGACCCAGGCGCTGGAGCTGCTGCGCGGGATGCGGCTGGCCAGCTCCCGCTCGCTGACCCTGTGCGACCGGGAACGGGCCGTCTGCGTCGAGGTCCTGGGCGACGAGCTGCGGGTGCGGGAGGGGTACGAGACCGCGCACACCAACCACTTCCTGGACCCGGAGCTGGCGCGCGGCGACGAGCTGAACGTCTTCGCCCGCAACTCCTCGGTGCGCCGCCTCAAGGAGGCGCAGGCCGGGCTCGCCGAGCTCGACCCGGCGGCGGGACCGGAGGAGCACTTCGCCCTGCTCGCCCGGCCGCCGATCTGCGTGCCCGACGAGGGCGACATCCGGCGCGAGCGCACCGTGGCCGCCGTGGTGCTGCTGCCGGCGCGCGGCGAACTGCACCTGCGGCCCGGCGACCCGTCCCGATCGGCCACGCAGGTCTTCGGCCTGCGTCCGACGTGACGGCCCGGGGCGCCGGGGTGGAGGCCTGGCTGGCCGACCTGGCGGCCGACGCCGAACCCCTGTCACCGGCGCACTACGCCGCGGACCTGACCGAGGAGGAGCGAAGCCGGGCGGCCGGCTACCTGAACGGCGAGGACGCCCGGCTCTTCCTGCGCTCCCGACTGGCCGTCAGGCGGCTGCTCGCCTCGCACCTGGGCGAGGCCCCGGGCGCGGTGCGGCTGGGGCGGACCAGGGGCGGCAAGCCGTACCTGCCGGACCACCCGGAGCTGAAGGTGAGCTGGTCGCGGTCCGAGGACCTGCTGCTGCTCGGCATCTCGGACCAGGGCGCGCTGGGGGTGGACCTGGAGCGGATCCGGCTCATCCCGTCCGCCACCCAGGTGCTGGCCTCGCTCTACCCGGCGCTGCCCCCGCAGGCCGAGCGGGCGGGCCCGGAGTTCTTCTTCTCCGCCTGGACCCTGCTGGAGGCCGCCGTGAAGGCCACCGGACGGGGGCTGGCCGAGGGGGTGGGGGACGTGACGCTCTCCTTCCCCGCCCGCGGGGGCGCCGCGCTGCTGGGGATCGCCCGGACCGGGTGCGAACCGTGGGCGGCGAGCACGGCGCTGCTGGAGGCGCCGGCGACGACCGACGCCCGCCTGATGGCCTCGTTCGTGACGCGGGGTCAGCTGGGGCGGATCTGGCTGCGGCGCTGGCCGCCGGAGGGGAGTGCGGGCGATGGCTGAGACGGCGGTGCTGCACGTGGTGGCCCCGCTGCTGACGCTGCAGCAGTTGCGGGAGCGGCTGGCCCCGGTGGCCGGCGACCCGCGGTTCACGGTCGCCGTGCGGGACGGGTGGGACGGGCCGCAGGCGTGGGTCGGCTGCCCGGCCGACCCGGGAGCGGCGGGGGAGGTCGAGCGGGCGCTGCGGGGGCCAGCCGGCGGCCCGGCCGGGGCGGTGGCGGCAGGCTTCGGTGCGGTGCCGACGGCGGGAGAGGGCGGAGCGGCGAGCGGGCCGTTCCCGGCAGCGGCGGGGCTCCCGTTCGAGGCCGCGGCCGGGCTCGCCCTCGCCGCCTGGCAGGAACTGCTGCTGCGCCGCCCCGCGCAGGAACGCAGCCGCTACGGCTTCGCCCTGCACGCGGAACCGGTCCTCCCCGACGGGTGGCTGCTCCGGTCCTGGGACAACCCCGCACTCGGCCCGGTGCAGTTCACGGTCCGGCCGGGCCCCCGGTTGGCCGTCGCCGCGCCGGGGCGGACCGGCCGCGAGGAGGCCGCCGCGCTCCTCGCCGAGTGGACCCTGCTGCTGGCCCGGTCCTCGGTCACCCCCGGATAGCCCGGCCCTCGGTGGCGGGGGCGCGGCCGTCCCGACGGCCTGCGCCCCCTCACCGGCCTCTTCCTCGCGGTCCGTCCCGTCGCCGCCCTCGGCGAGCACGGCCACGCATGCGAACCGGGCGGGACCGTCCTCGTCGCCACGAGCGTCTCGCCGGCCTACGACCGGGTGGTGCCGGTCGGGTCCGCTCCGTCCGGCGCACGGAGGAACCTGGTGCGGATCAAGCGCGCCCGGGCCTCGGGCAGCGCGAGCAGGGCGGGCCTGGTGCGGCCCTGGGGGTCGACGCTTGCCAGGTTCCTGAGGAGCTCGGCGGCGTGTTTGACGGATCGGTCGGTGAGGGCGGAGGCCAGCACCTCCTGGGCCTGGCCGTCGTGGTCGGCCGCCAGCAGGCGGGAGAGCAGTTCGAGGATCTCCGAGTCCTTCCGCGTGCCGGCGCCACTCAGGACGGCGGATGCCTGCGCCGGGCGGTGCCGCGCGACCAGCGTGGTGACCAGTTCGGCCGCTTCGGGGATCGGCCTCCTGGTGCCGATCACCTCCAGCACGACCCGCGCCTGCCCCTCGTACCCTTCGGCGGTCAGCTGGTCCGCCACGGCAAGCCCTTCCGGAGCGGGCCAGGAGCGGACCATGTAGCTCAGGATTCCCAGGGACGGCTGGTCGTGTCCGGAGGCCCTCAGCTGTGCGGAGATCTCGACCACGTCCTCCCTCGGCCGCTTCCTGAATGCGCTGTCTTCGGTGAGGAACGACACCGGAAGGTCGTGGTCGCTCAGATGGCTGACCAGCTCCACCAGTTCGTGGGCCGGTCGGGTCGTCGACCCCTGCAGCAGGAGCTTGTAGCTGAGGCCCGACCAGTCCCACGCGACGGAGGAAGCGAGGCCGCACAGTTCGGCGACGGTGAGCTCCTGGCCCGCTCGGTGCAGGAACGCGCCGAGTTCTGCGTGCCGGTGGGCTGCCTCCAGGACCTGGGCGATCTGTCTGCACTCCGCTGCCGAGCTCGGGATCTCCCGGGAGGCTCTGAGCGCGCGGCGAGTGGCGCGCCACTCGGGGAACACCCGGTAGAGGGCGAGCAGCGAACCGATGACGTGGTTGTCCGTCAGGAGTGCGCCGATGGTGGGCTTGTCCGGGTTGTCCGGCGTGGGGTCCGGCCGTGTGCGGGCGAGGTCCGTGGCCGGAGCGCCATCGAGGTGAACGAGGGCGCTGCGGGCGTCCTGGGCGAGTTGGTCGACGGCCTCGTTCACCCGGGCGGCCTTGTCGAGTGCCACCGCGATGTCGTCGAGGAAGGCGGTGTCGCTCTCGTCGGAGGCCTGCAGGGCGAGCACGTCCGCTTCGGCGTCGGCCGGGCCGCCGTCCGACGCGAGCCCGTGGGCCTCGGCTCTCAGCCGGCCGATCTCGCGATGGGCCCGGTCGATGGTGTGGAGCATCTCGCGCTGCTTGGCCTCGGCCCGCTCCTTCTCCCGGACGGCTCGCTGCCTGTGCGCCTCGGCCTGTCCGAGGCGGCGGCGCACTTCCTGCTCCTCGTCGCCCAGCGGCGCCGGATGGTCGCGCAGCTGCTCCACCCGGCGGGAGAGTTCGCCGATGCGCAGGTTGAGCCGTCCGATCATCTGCAGGAGCAGGATGACCAGCTGACCGGCGTTGGCCTCGGCCTGCCGGCTGGCGGCGAGGGCCTGCTGGGCGTGGATGAGCCGGTCCTGCACGTCGATGGTCTGCTGCTGGGCCAGGACCAGCGCGTCGGTTCCGGCCGCGACCGCCGCAGTGCCCGGGACCGGGGTGGGCGCGCTGCGCAACCTGTCCCACAACGGCCTGGCCTGCTCCGAGCGGTGGGCAGCGGTCTCGGAGTCGGGGGAGCAGATGTCAGCGACGGCCTCGACGAAGTCCCACCTCGGGGTCCTGCCGGCCAGCCAGTCGGAGACGGTGGACCGGGACGGCACCTTGTGGTCGGTGAAGTGATCCGGCGTGAGCGCCGCGAGGAGCCCGTCGAGGGTGAGGCCGGCGCTCCGCAGCCACGCCCGCAGGAGTTCGGCGATGGCGTTCGCCTCGGCGCTGGTGCCCTTCAACGGCCCCCAGGGCCGCCCGCCCACCGATCCGCTCCGGTGACTGTTCAGGGCCCCTCCCTGCTCTCGTCTCAGCTCCCACGGGCCGGTGGTCGGCCCGTTTGTCCGGCGCCGGTCCGGTGGACAATCCCGACGCCTGGCCGTTGTCATCCCATCAGAGGGATCGTGATGGCGTCACCGGTTCGGCGGCATTGCCCGTGGGCGATGTGTCGCAGGCCGACTTCACTCGTCCCGGAGAGGCACATGTCCACCTTCCCCTTCACCCTGGGCAGCCGGTCGCTGGGGCCGCTGCAGCGGGTTCTGCTGGTCGCCCTGACGGTCCCGGCCCTGGCAGCGGTGACCGTGGCCACGGTGCCGGCGCTGGTGGTGCTGCCGTTCCTACCGGGTGGCACCGACCGGGCTGTTCGCCTGATCCGTGCTCACGTGGCGTACGCACGGACGTTGCTGACGCACAGCGGGCCACCCCCGGCAGAGCAGTCCCGCGTCCGGCCCGCGAGGATCAGCGCGGCACGCGCGACCGGAGAGCGACGGCGTTGAGGCGCTCCAGCCCCAGTCCTGCCCGTGCGACCAGTTCCCCGTCCGGCCGGGCCCGGGCGTCCTGCGTCATGGGGAGGCAACAGCGGTGGCTGCTGCTCCCGGCTCGCCGAAGCGCTCAGCCGATCGACGTGAGCTGCGGCAGCACGTCCTGTCCCACCCGCTGCGCGAACTCGACCGGGTCCCGGTCCGGCATCACCTGCAGTTCCGTGACGCCGAGGCGCGCGTACTGCTCCGCCTGGGCGAGGAACGCCTCCGGGGCGTCCAGCGGTGGCAGCAGCGCCAGGACCGTCTTCGTGATCGCGTCGTAGTCGCGGCCCACGTCGTCGCAGTGCGCGCGCAGGACGTCGAGCTTGCGCGCGACGTCCTCGGGGCCGGAGCCGAAGAGGTTGCACGCGTCCGCGTAACGCGCCACGAGCAGCAGGGTCTTCTTCTCGCCGCCGCCGCCGATCATGACGGGCGGGTGCGGGCGGGTCAGCGGTGCCGGTACGCAGAGGGTCTCCGCCAACCGGTAGTGCCGTCCCTCGTACGGCCCGTTGTCCTCGCTCCACATCTGCCGGCAGATCTGCAGCGTCTCCTCGAGCCGCTCGAAGCGCTCGGCCACCGGCACCACGGGCACACCGAGCCCGCGCTGCTCCCGCTCGTACCACGACGCACCGATCCCGAGCCGGGCGCGACCGCCGGAGAGCACGTCGAGGGTGGTGACGATCTTCGCCAGCAGCCCGGGGTGCCGGTACATCACGCCCGTGACGAGCAGGCCGAGCGTCATGCGCCCGGTCAGCGCCGCCACGTACCCGAGCGAGGTGTAGCCCTCCAGCATCGGCTCGTCGGCCGCGGAGTTCGGCGTCTCCATCTGGAAGTAGTGGTCCATGACCGTGAACGAGGCGAAGCCCGCCTGCTCCGCGACGCGCGCCGTCCCGCCCAGGGTGGCCGCGATCCGCGCCGGCTCGACGGGCCTGGAGTAGTTCCAGTAGTGCAGCCCCAACTCCACGGGGCACCTCCTCGGACACGACGGCGGGCGGCAGACCGCTCAGGGCCGCTGACCAGGCTAACGGCGGGAGGCACGGGCAGTGGATCAGGACGCGCCCGTCCTGCGAGCAGTGTCGGGTCACCGCACGGCGACGGTCTGCAGCACGAACGCCCCGTCCGCCACCGGCTCGGCCTCGTGCGCGCCCCGGAAGTCGTAAGCTTGCACGCCGGTGGCTTACGGGGGGAGACCGGTGGAGTACGCGTACGACGACCTGAACCAGTGGGAGGCGCACAGGGCCGTCGCGACGCTCCCGGTGGCCGACCTGCTCGCGCTGTACCCGCGCGCGCTGCGCGGCCGGAATTCGCGGATGGCCAATGCTCTGAGCAGGCGTCTGATCGAGCTGCGCGAACCTCGGGCCGTCGACCTGGCCCTCGCGGCTCTGACACCGCCCCATTCTCCGTGGCGCTACTGCGCGGTAGCGGTCCTGGCCGCGCTCGGCGGCCCGGAGGTGGTGCCCGCCCTGGTGACGACGCTGCCCGGACCGGGGAGGAACGACCTCGCGGGGCATCCCGACGTGGTGGTCGCACTGGGCCGGATCGGCGGTCCGGCCGCTGCCGAGGGGCTCCTGCCGGTGGCCGACTGGCTGGTGCGCCACGCCGACCACCCCCGGCGCTCCGAGTTCTACGTCGAGCGGGTGGCATGGGCGCTGTGCCGCCTCGGGACCCCCGAGTGCGTCGACGCGGCACTCGCCCTGACCGGGACCATGCGCGCCCTGTGGAACGAGCCCACCCTCCGCGCACTGGTCCCGGTGGCGGACCGGCGCTTCGTGCCGTTCTTCCTGGAGCTGTGCGCCGGACCGCAGCGCTCGGTCGGCCTGGCCGGGCTGGAGCGGGTCGCCACCAAACGCGCCCTCGCCGCCCTGCTGTGCGTCTACCGCTCCCCGGACACCGACCGGCGGCAGCACCGCAGCGCCACGCGGGCGCTGGCCTCGCTCGGTAGCGACGTCTACTGGGACCTGGGTCCCAGCCGGTGGCGGACCGAGGGGAACGGGGCCAGGTGCCGGCGCGCGTTCGCCTGGGTGCTGGGCCAGGCAGGCAAGGCGTACACCTCGGGCGCGACCCGCTACCCCGAGGCGCTCCTCGGTGACCAGGACGCCTCGGTCCGGGCCCAGGCGGCCACGTCGCTCGGGCTGATCGGGGATCCGCGGGCGCTGCACGGCCTCCTGGCCGTCCTCGACGATCCGTCACACCGGGTCCGGGCCCGGGCAGCCGGTGCGATCGCGCGGATCGGCGCCGACCGCTCGTCCGCGGAACCGTTGGCGCGGGTGGCCGAGGGAGACCCGGTGCGCTGCGTCCGGGACGCTGCGGCTGCTGCGCTGCGGACCGTGTCCTGAGGACGTTTCGCGGCCGGTCGGCAGTTCGCGTTCGCCTGCTCGGCGGCCGTGCCCTCGCGACCGCCGTCGCACTGTGAGTCGGAACACAGTTGAGGTTGACCTCGGGTCAGGCTGGAGGCTCGCTGCAACGGCCCGACACCGACGCGGGCCCGGCAGACCTGAAGGAGCACCATGTCCCCCTCCCTTCCCGGCCGGCAGCAGGACCGCCCGGAGCTGCAGAAGGCGATCGAGGAGATCGTCGAGTCCGGCCTCCTCGGGGTGCAGCTGCGGGTGAACGACGAGCAGGGCGAGTGGGTCGGCAGCGCCGGGGCCCGCGAGCTCGGCCGGAGCGCAAGGCCGCTGACCGACGGGCACTTCCGCATCGGCAGCAGTACCAAGAGCTTCATCGCGACCGCGGTGCTCCTGCTGGTGGCCGAGGGCAGGCTCGGCCTGGACGCCCCGGTCGCCGACCACCTGTCCGGGTTCGGGCTGGACCGGCGGATCACCGTGCGGATGCTGCTGCAGCACACCAGCGGGATCTTCAGCCACACCGGCGAGCTCAACGAGGACGGGACGATCGCGCCGGGGGTCCCGTGGCGGGGCAAGGAGTGGGTGGACAAGCGGTTCCACACCTACCTGCCCGAGGACCTGGTGCGGCTGTCGCTGTCCAGGCCGGCGCGGTTCGCGCCGGGGTCGGGCTGGAGCTACTCCAACACCAACTACGTCCTGGCCCGGATGGTGATTGAGAGCGTCACCGGCCGGTCGTTCGCCGAGGAGCTCCAGCGGCTGGTCCTGCGGCCGCTGGGGATGACCGGCACGGTGGCCCCGGGCGCCTCGCCGGAGATCCCCGAGCCCCACAACCACGGCTACTACCGCTACCGGGAGACGGGGCAGGAGAGGACGGTCGACGTCACCCGCCACAACCCCTCCTGGGTCGCGGCCGGCGGCGACATGATCTCGACCACCGAGGACCTGCACACCTACTTCTCCGCCCTGATGGGCGGCCGGCTCCTGCCGGCCGGACTGCTCGCCGAGATGCGCACCCCGGAGGCCACGATCGGCTACGGGCTGGGGGTGTTCGCCCAGGACCTCGGCCCGGGGGCCGGCACCGTCTTCCACCACAACGGGGCCACCATCGGCTCGGCCGCGCTGATGTACGGCACGTCCGACGGCAGCACGACCATGACCGCCGGACTGACCTACGTGGACGACGCCGACATGTCCGTGGCGCCGGCCTTCCGGACCGCCCAACAGCGGCTCGTCAGCGAGGTGTTCGGCGGCGGGCAGGCCGGTCCGACGCGGCCGACGCGGCCGACGCGCTGAGTGCCCGGGCCCGTAGGCTTCGAGGGGCGGACCTTCGGGTCGTGCGGCAGACGGCACGCGAACCGGGGCAGAGCCGGGCCGGACGGGCCCGGTGCGGCCCCTTCCCCTGCTCGGCCACGCTGTGCGACGTGGCCGAGCCCGAGCACGAGGCAGGCTGAGCGGATGACGAGCGGGGTCACGATCGGACAGGCGGCAGCGTTCGTCGGCGTCACGGTGAAGACGGTGCGGCACTACCACCAGCAGGGGCTGGTCGACGAGCCGCAGCGCGATTCCTCCGGCTACCGGCGTTACGGGTCAACGGAGTTGCTTCGGCTGGTGCAGGTCCGAACCCTTGCCGCCGCCGGGGTGCCGCTGGCCGGGATCGGGCCGCTGCTCGACGCGGACGCCGACCGGTTCGCCGACTCCCTCACCGTCGTTGCCCGGCAGCTCACCGAACGGATCGCGGACCTGACCGCGCGCCTCGCCACCCTGCACCGGCTCGCCGAAGGCGACCGGGCCCTGTTGCCCGAGCGCGCCTGCACGATCCTGGACCGGATGGCCGGCCTCGGCTTCGGCCCCGACTACGTGGCCGCGCAGCGCGAAGCCCTGGTGCTGGCGCGGGTGCTGGTGCCGGACGGCTTCGACGGCTTCCTGACCCAGCTCGAACACCGGATGGACGACCCCGAGGCCGTCGATCTGGCCAAACGCGGGCAGGAGGCGGAGACCTGGGACCCGGACGACCCGAGGATCGAAGAACTCGCGACCGCCATGGCCGATCACTTCCTCGCCAACCCCGAACTGCTGGGGGACCCCACCAGCCGGCGGGCCTGGACCAAGGCCCCCATCCAGTACCGGCTGATCAACGACCACCGCGGGGACCAGGCACCGGTCTCGGCCCGCCTGACCGCGCTCACCGAGGCCAGGCTCCGCTCCGCCGGCATACCCCTGCCACGCCGATGACCGGGGCCGGGCGGCAGGCGGATGGGCAACGGTGTCGGGACCCTGGAGGGCCGCCGCCGCGTCCTGGAAGCCCGCCGCCCCCTGGACGGCCCGCCCGCGCACCTCGGAAAACGGCCTACCGGCCTTCCCGGGCCGCCTTCCGGTAGCCGTCCAGCACGTCCTGGCGCAGCAGCAGCCCGAAGCCGGCCGACTCCAGGCGCAGGCCCAGCTGAGCGGTCGTCACGCCGAGCGCCTGGGCCGTCCGGCCCAGGTGCCAGTCGTGGGCGGCGAGTCGGTCGAGCAGGTGGGCCCGGCGGATCTGCTTCTCGGAGAGTCGGAAGGTCTTGAGGTAGGCCAGTCGGCCGTCCGCCGTGGTGATGGTCTCCCCGATGTGGCTCTCGTGCTTGGGGAGCAGCGGGGGCAGCAGCCGGGAGAGGGTGAACGGCCCCATCCGGTAGATCCGTTGCGCGGTGTACTCGGCCGTCAGCAGGCCGCCGGCGAGGAGCGTGTCGTGGTCCGCGCGCCACCGGCGGGCCTCACTCTCCGCGGCCGTGCGCAGGTCGGCCAGCGAGCCGATGCCGGGACCGGGGATCCGCGCGCCGAAGTCCGCCACCGGCGGCATCAGCACCCCGTAGTGGTAGACGACGTCCCCGTACAGGTCCTGCACCAGGCTCGGGTGCAGCGCCCGGTAGTCCGCCGGGTGCGGCACCACGAAGGCGCCCGCCAGCGCGTCCGCCAGGTAGAGCAGCACCCCGCACTGGTCCGGGTGGATCTCGAACACCCGCAGCGCGTCGGCCAGTCCGGCGACCTCCTCGCCCCGGTAGGCGGACTCCGCGCGCGGCGACAGCCCCTGGCGCAGCGCCCGCTGCGACCATTCGGACCAGGCCGTCGTGGGCCCGCCGAAGTGCAGCGCCAAGTAGCCCTCCAGGGCCAGGTGCTGCGGCAGGAACCGGAGCCGTCCGGGCCCCTCCCGGCGGGCCAGCCGCCGGTGGCCGCGGATCGGCAGCCGCACCGAGACCGCGGCCGGCAGGTCGGGCTTCGGCGGGGTCAGCTGGGTGCCGTAGGCGGCGGCCGGCGAGCCGTCACCCGTCCAGTCCGCCACGAACCCGTGCGGCACGTAGGCGGTGTACGTGGTGCCGTCGGTGAGCGAGACCGCGCCGAACTCCTCGCCGGGGAAGAGCCGCCGGTGCAGCCGCAGGTCGGTGATCGGCTCGGCGCGCAGCAGCGGCACCAGCCGCACCGCGCCCCACACCTGCGCGGGACCGGTGGTCAGGCCGGCCAGGTCGATCCGGGTCATGCCCCCTCCTCCAGGAACGCCGCCGTGCGGGCCGCCAGGTGCTCCCGCAGCTCCGCCAGTCCGGTGCGGCCCTCGGCGAACGCCGCCAGCTCCACCAGGGCCGGCAGGTCCTCGGCGTTGCGCAGCCCGGCCGTGGGCACCCCGGGCGCGAGCCGTCGGACGTCGAAGTCGGCCGCGTCGTACACCGGGTTGAGGTGCACCACCGGCGTGGCGCCCTGCGGATCCAGCCGGGTGCGCCAGACCCGCAGCACCTCGGCGGCCAGCCCGGGCGGTGCGTTGTCCCAGCCGTCGGAGACGATCACCAGCCGGTCCGGTGCCCAGTCCAGCGCGTCCAGGATGCGCAGGCCCAGCGGGGTCGGTCCGCTCGGGTGGGCGAGCAGTGCGTCGGTGCGACCGGAGGTCCAGAAGCCGCGGTACTGCTCGCCCAGCGCGCCGAGCAGGTAGTGGCTCGCCAGCGCTGCGGCCAGCGGGCGGCGGCGCTTCTGGCCGGAGCCGTAGCTGGAGAAGCTGTCGTCCAGCACCGCCGCCACCCGTCCCCACGTCCCTTGCTGCCGACCGGCGGTGCGCCGCGCGGCGGAGCGCAGGGCGGCGTCCAGCTCGACCCGCCGGGCCGCCCGGTCGGGCACCGGCCGGCCCAGCACGTAGGAGGCGAGGCGGGTCAGCGGCATCCGCCCCAGGTCCGCCGCCGGTGCCGCTCCCGCGCCGCGGGCCGACTCCTGCAGCCGCAGCCGCTCCAGCGTGGTGAGGCGCGGATCGATCTTCGCGAGGAAGTCGCCGCGCGGCAGCCCGTGCTTGGCCGCGAAGCCCTCGGCCACGGTGAACGGCAGCTGGTAGAGGGCCGACTGCTCGTAGTGGGCGCGGCGCCAGGCGTCCAGCAGCGGCTCGCGGTACGCGGCCGGATGCTTCGAGTGGAACAGGAAGGACCCCAACTCCGGGTGCGGCGGCGTCAGGTGGGAGTGCCGTAGGGCGCCCTTCAGGCCGGCCCGGTACTTCACCGCGTCCAGCGCCGGATCGGGGCGCGCGGCCAGCCAGTCGCGCATGATCGCGCGGGTGCGGCGGTTGTTGACCCGGGCCCGGCGCAGTTCGCCGAAGAGCCGGTACACCCGCTGCGGCGGCAGCTGCGCAAGCCGACGGGCGATCAGCCGGCCCTCCAGGCGCCGCTGTTCCGCGCTCGCCGCGTCGGCCGTGGTGAGCAGGTTCAACACGATCCGCGCCGCGTTGTGGTCGTTGATGTCCAGCGCCAGCGTGGCCGTGTACAGGTCGCGGTAGTTGCCGAGCAGGTAGGCGTGCAGGAAGTCGAGCGAGAGGCTCTGCTCGGCTGCCGACGCGCGGAACTCGCGCTGCCCGGTGGCGGTGATCGCGGCGTTGACGAAGAGGAGCACGTCCTCGGCGGCGATCAGGTCCTCGTAGGTCTCCATCCCCGTCCCCCTGGTTCTCCTGGGTGGCCGGCCGGGGTGGTGGGGGCACGAGCTG